>NZ_CAWPRC010000147.1:0-55028 GCF_963890165.1 Aliivibrio sp. SR45-2
TGAATCCTGAATCCTGAATCCTGAATCCTGAATCCTGAATCCTATTTCAAAAAGCTCGGGATCTTAGCTTCGAATTCTGAAATTTTATCAGCATGTTGCAGTGTCAAACCGATATTATCTAACCCATTTAACAGGCAGTGGCGACGGAACTCATCAATCTCAAAAGAATACTGCTTACCGTTAGCGCTTACTAACATGGCTTCCAAATCAACTGCAATTTCAGAGCCTTCATTTGCTTCAACGAATTGGAATATTTCATCCACTTCAATATCAGTCAAACGCACAGGGATCATTTGGTTATTGATAGAGTTGCCATAGAAAATATCAGCAAAGCTTGGTGCAATCATGACTTGGATTCCGTAATCCGCCAAAGCCCACGGTGCGTGTTCACGCGATGAGCCACAACCAAAGTTTTCACGGGCAAGTAGAATACTTGCGCCTTGATAACGAGGGGCATTCATTACAAATTCTGGGTTTGGTTGCTGACCTGCATCATCAAGAAAGCGCCAGTCATGGAATAAGTGCTTACCAAAACCCGTGCGATTTACTTTTTGTAAAAACTGTTTTGGAATGATGGCATCGGTATCAATGTTTGCCGTATCTAAAGGAACGACTAGACCTGTATGTTGTTTAAAACCTGACATAGTAAATTCCTTTATGCTGTTTCTGTGATGGTACGAATATCAACAAAATGACCCGCAATCGCGGCTGCCGCTGCCATGGCAGGGCTTACTAGGTGAGTTCGTCCATCACGGCCTTGGCGACCTTCAAAGTTACGGTTTGATGTTGATGCACAACGCTCTTGTGGACCTAAACGGTCATTGTTCATTGCAAGACACATAGAGCAACCCGGTAAACGCCACTCAAAACCCGCTTCTTTAAAGATGATGTCTAATCCTTCTTTTTCCGCTTGTGCTTTTACTTGCTCAGAACCTGGAACAATCAAGGCTTGAACATGAGCGGCGACTTTGTTGCCTTTAGCAACAGCAGCTGCAGCGCGGATATCTTCAATACGAGAGTTGGTACAAGAGCCGACAAACACTTTGTCTACGTTGTAATCTGTTAATGATTTACCGGCTTCAAGACCCATATAAGCCAAGGCTTTTTCTGCGGATACTTTTTCTACCGGGTCAGAAAAACTTTCTGGTGCAGGAATGGGTTGATCAATGGCAATAACTTGGCCAGGGTTTGTTCCCCACGTCACTTGTGGTTTAATTTCAGAGGCATCAAGGCTAACAACTGCATCAAACTTTGCATCATCATCCGTTTTTAGTGACGACCAATATTCGATAGCTGCCGTCAAATCTTCACCTTGAGGTGAGAATTTACGACCAGTAATGTAGTCAAACGTGGTGGCATCTGGTGCGATTAGGCCGGCTTTGGCACCTAGCTCTATCGCCATATTACATACCGTCATGCGACCTTCCATCGTCAGATCTGTAATTGCCTCACCACAGAATTCAACCACATAACCAGTACCGCCAGCTGCGGTTGTTTTACCAATGATCGCTAGAACGATGTCTTTTGCGGTAATGCCTTCTGTGACTTTTCCTTTGACTTCGATCTTCATCGTTTTTGCACGAGCTTGCTTTAGCGTTTGTGTCGCTAATACGTGTTCAACTTCAGAGGTACCAATACCAAATGCAAGAGAACCAAATGCGCCGTGCGTTGCTGTGTGTGAATCTCCACACACAATCGTCATACCTGGAAGTGTAATACCTAGCTCTGGTCCCATTACGTGCACAATACCTTGGTATTTATGGTTTAGATCGTAAAGGGTTACGCCAAATTCTTCACAGTTTTTAGACAGTGTTTCCATTTGGATTCGAGCCATTTCACCAGAGGCATTAATGTCTTTGGTTTGTGTTGATACGTTATGATCCATCGTCGCGAAAGTTTTACCGACTTGGCGAACTTTACGACCTTTTTCACGCAGACCATCAAATGCTTGTGGTGAGGTCACTTCATGAACTAAATGGCGGTCGATATATAAAATTGGGGTTTCACCTTTTGCTGCAACTGCAACATGGGCATCATAAACTTTTTCGTATAATGTTTTTGCGTTAGACATTGCTTCTTCCTTGAATTACGAATTCAAAATATATTCAGCGATTTTATCGCCCATTGCTGAGGTCGTTAATGCGGGTTTATCTCCGGCAAGATCGGCCGTTAGTTCACCTGCTGATAGCGCTTTAGATACGGCAGCTTCAATACTTTGAGCTGCTTCTTCTTCACCAAGGCTATAGCGTAACATCAATGCCGCCGATAAAATTTGAGCGACTGGATTTGCAATGTTTTTGCCTGCGATATCTGGTGCTGAACCACCTGCTGGTTCATACAAACCAAAGTTATCTTTATTTAGGCTTGCTGAAGGAAGCATGCCCATAGAGCCTGTGATCATGGCGCACTCATCAGAAATGATGTCCCCAAAGATATTTGAACACAGCATGACATCAAACTGAGAGGGATCTTTGATTAACTGCATGGTCGCGTTATCAATGTACATGTGGCTCAGTTTGACTTCTGGGTAGCCTTTCGCTACTTCTTCGACCACTTCACGCCATAAAATAGAGCTTTGTAGAACGTTGGCTTTATCAATTGAGTATACGTTTTTGTTACGTAGAAGCGCAGATTCAAAAGCAATCTTTGCAATACGTTCAATTTCATAACGATGATAAATTTCAGTATCGTACGCTTTCTCTTGAGGACCTTCGCCTTCACGACCTTTCGGTTGACCAAAGTAAATGCCACCAGTCAGTTCACGAACAACAACGATATCAAAACCGTTACCCGAAATATCAGCACGCAGTGGAGAAAACCCTTCTAATCCTTTATGAATTTGAGCAGGACGTAGGTTACAAAACAGTTCGAAACGCTTACGAAGAGGAAGTAGGGCGCCACGTTCTGGTTGATCATTCGGTGGAAGGTTTTCCCATTTAGGTCCACCAACGGAGCCGAATAGAACCGCATCTGATTCTTCACAGCCTTTTACTGTACTTTCTGGTAGTGGGCAACCGTGATTATCAATTGCGATTCCACCCACATCATGTTGTTCACGAGAAAATGAAATCGCGTGTTTTTTCTCAATCGCATCCAGAACTTTATGTGCTTGGTCCATGACTTCTGGGCCGATACCATCGCCAGGTAAAATCGCAATCTTGTATGTTTTATTCGTCATGTTAATCCTTTAATCTTTCTATTTAATTTGGAAAATCAAGGCACGGTGTATTTGCCCTGATTTAAATTTATTTAGTGCTATACCGTCGTAATTTTATTTTGCTTAATTTCTGCAATTTGATCAGCACGGTGAATGCTATTAATGACGTGAAGCAGTGCTTGGCCTGATGCTTCAATAATATCGGTAGCTAAGCCTGTACCGTGGTACTTACGGCCTTTGTAATTTGCAATGATATCGGCTTGACCTAACCCGTCCTCGCCTTCGCCTTTCGCTGTTAGGTCAAACTTATCCAGTACAATTTCATAACCGGTTAGCTTATAAATACATTGATAAAGAGCATCTACTGGACCGTTACCGACAGCTGCTTCACATTTTTCTTCGTCGCCACAAAGCAATTTGATACTGGTGGTTGCCATGACGCTGCCAGATTGCACGCTCAAGTAGTTCAACTTATAAAAGTCGTCTTCATCGCGAAGATTAGCAAAGTGCATTAGGGCTTCTAAATCGTAATCAAATACTTGGCCCTTACGATCGGCCAGTTTTACGAAATCGGCATACAAGGTATCTAGATTATATTCTTCGGCTTTATAACCCATTGAATCCATGTGACTTTTAACTGCGGCACGGCCAGAACGACTGGTTAGGTTTAACGCTTTGTTTTTTAAGCCAATAGATTCTGGCGTCATGATTTCATAAGTGTTTTTATTCTTAAGCATTCCGTCTTGGTGGATGCCTGAAGAGTGGCTAAACGCGTTCGCGCCTACGATAGCCTTATTACTTTGAATTGGCATATTACAAAGCTGACTAACTAGCTTACTGGTGCGATGGATTTCATCATTTTTAAGACCAGTATGAACACCTAGATACTCTGAACGAGTTTGCAAAATCATTGCAATTTCTTCTAGAGAACAGTTACCTGCACGCTCACCAATACCATTAATCGTGCCTTCAACTTGACGAGCACCGGCTTGAACCGCTGCGATTGAGTTGGCTACAGACATACCCAAATCATCATGACAGTGCACAGAGATAATTGCTTTATCAATGTTTGGAACTCGATTAAATAGAGTTTGAATAATACCGCCAAATTCGCCAGGAATGGTGTAACCCACCGTATCTGGGATATTGATGGTATTTGCACCTGCGTTGATTGCGGCTTCTACCATACGACATAGATTATCAATAGGAGTACGGCCTGCATCTTCACAAGAAAATTCAACATCATCGGTGTATTTACGAGCACGCTGAACGGCTTTGACGCCCATTTCTACTACGTCATCATAACTACGACGTAACTTATCTTGAACGTGAACCGTTGAGGTTGAAATGAAGGTGTGAATTCGAAACGCTTCTGCGACTTTTAATGCGTCAGCTGCGACATCGATATCTTTAGTAACCGCACGAGAAAGGGCACAAATACGACTGTTTTTGATGTGTTTTGCTATGGTTCGTACCGACTCAAAATCACCTGGTGATGAAATTGGAAAGCCAGCTTCAATGACATCAACACCAAGACGCTCAAGCGCAAACGCAATCTGCAATTTTTCTTTTACGGTTAAGCTTGCTGACAGTGCTTGCTCGCCATCTCTTAAGGTGGTGTCGAATATTATGACTTGATCGCTCATGGGCTTTCTTCCTTGTGTATGTCGTGCGCTTTGACGGCGGTTATCCATAAAAAAACCCGCCATGTTCAGCGGGTTTTAAAATTTGGTTTATGGCTTCTTTTATTCCACAACCTACCCGCGTGAGATGTTCACGATAAGGAGGAGGTTTAGAAGTAAAGAAGATGCTGTTTTCATTTGAAATACAATCCATAAAAATAATTAACAAATTAATATCGTACTCAGCCTGTATCGTCAACCATTAAATAACGTTTTTACTATATACAGGCTTATTTTTAGACAAAAGTTAAAAACTGAGAAGAAAAACGATTGCTACGATGGATTATTGCTCAAATGAGATGCATTTCTTGAATGAAGTCCATTAATTAATCAAATGATTAAACGTGAGTGAATTAAAGGGATCGCACATTTTTTCGACTAACTTATAATTAATCACACGATTAATAATTATAATCAAAAAAATAGATAAATAAGGTGTTATCAATGACGAAGCAATTAGGAAGACCGAAAGGGGAGTCAGAAGTTAGAGATCAACTTATCTTTCACGCACGTGAACTTTTTGTTTCTCGGCCTTATAACAAAGTATCCACTCGATTAATTGCGGATAACGCGAAGGCTAATATTGCGATGATTAGATATTACTTTGGCAATAAAGAAGGATTGTTTGAGGCAATGTTTAAAGAAACCATTGCGCCAGTCGTTGAACAATTTAGGTTGGCATTAGAGAACGATAATGAGAAAGATTTAGTGGATTTCATGCGTGCGTATTATCGAGCGATGATAAAAGTACCGGCTTTTCCTAAGTTAATATTAAGAATTATGGAGGCTGATAACGAGCAGCAAGCTGCGCTTCAGCAAATTATTTTTGGTATTTTGCAGCCAATGCAAAGCAAGCTGTTTGATCCAGTCGTTAATCAAGGCTTATTTAAGGAAGGAATCGATCCAATTAAAGCCAGATTATCAATGATGAGTTTAATGGTTTTTCCTTTTCTAGCACCAAAGAAAATGTTGGATGTTCATAATATTGAGTTAAATGAAGCATTTCTCACTGATCTACTGGAGCATAATATTCGTTTATTAAGTGACGGCTTATTTCAAAATAAAAGAGACGAATTCTAATGAAAATAACTAAAAAACTGCTCTTTTTTCCTGTGGTGGCTATCGGTGTCATTATCTTGGTGACCATCACGAAATTACGGCCTGATGCCGAAGTTAAGCCCATTGAAGATCGTTCAAAAATAGTGAAGACCATTGCTTTAGAGCAACAGAGTATTGCGCCTAAAGTGATTGGATTCGGTAAAATAAGGCCTAAATTTGAATGGAAAGCCATTGCTGAAGTTTCAGGTAAAGTGGTCTATCGCCACCCTGAATTAAATAAAGGCAATGTGTTACTTGCTGGGACAGAGGTGTTGAGGATTGATCCACTCGATTACGAATTAAAGCTTGCTCAAGCAGAGGCGGATTTAGGGTCAAGTGAAACCCAATTAGCAAAAGTGGATCTAGAAGAAAAGAACATTCGTAACACATTAAAAATTGAAAAAAATCGCTTGGCGATCAGCAAAAAAGAATTAAGTAGAAAAGTAAATTTACAGAAAAAAGGCTTAACGTCTCAATCGGATCTTGATCAGCAAAATCAATCTTATTTAGCGCAACAAAAAGTCGTGCTGGATATTCAAAACCAAATTTTATTATTGCCTGATGAAAGAAAAGTCGCTCAAGCCATTGTTAAAGTGAACCAAGCAAAATTAAAAGAGGCACAGCGATCTTTAGATAAAACATCAATCGTATTACCAACCGATGTTCGTATTTCTGAAGTGGACATTGAAGCTGACCAAGTGGTGAATTTACAGCAAGAAATGTTTATTGCTCATGGTATTAAAACCATGGAAGTGGAAGCACAAGTTTCTATTCATGATATGCAAACGCTAGTGCACAGTTTTGGTATATTTCAATCGAATGAACAAGGTATGCCTAATCTTGATTCATTGCCGCTAAAAGCAAACGTACAATTAAGCAGTGGGCGTTTTAATGCAGAGTGGCAAGCTCAGGTTGCTCGGATCAGTGAAACGGTCGATCCCAATCAAGCAACCGTTGGCATTATTTTAGAGATACAACAAGACTACCGCTCATTAACTCCCGGCACATTACCTCCATTAGTTAATGGTATGTTTGTAAAAGCAGAAATTGAAGGTGAGCTTTCACCACAGTGGGTGATCCCTGAAAGTGCACTTCATGGTGATAAGATCTACCTACTTAATAATGACAGCCAGTTAACTATTTTACCCGTAAACATTGTCTTTAGAAGAGACAATCAAGTCGCTATTGTCGGGGGTATAACGTCGGGTGACTTGTTGATCTTAAATGATCTCCTTCCTGCTATTAACGGTATGCAATTGCGTTCCGTTGAGCAAAGAAAGGAAGAGGAGTCGGTTAAATGATTAAGTTTTTTGCAAGACATCCAACCGCCGCCAATTTATTAATGCTTTCTATTTTGCTGCTTGGTGTGGTGTCGCTATCTCAATTAAAGCGAGAAACCTTTCCTGAGTTTAGCCCCCCTTATATTCTCGCTGGGGTGGTTTATCCAGGTGCGTCGCCACAAGAAGTGGAGGAAAGCATTTGTGTTCGACTGGAAGACGCTGTTGATGGGTTAGGTAATATAGAAGAGACGAAATGTGAGGCGATTGAGGGATCTGCTCGTTTGGTCATTAAATTGAATGCGAAAGCCGACATTGGACGAATGTTGGTTGATGTTCAGACTCAAATTGATTCAATTAACGATTTTCCTAAAGAGATAGAGTCCCCGATAGTCCAAGAATTGGATTGGAATGAACCCGTGGTGGATGTGGCGATTACGGCAGACACAACATGGCCAGAATTAAAAGCGTATGCAGAAAAGCTCAAACAAAGCCTCAAGCTTGATTATGATGTTTCCTTGGTTGAAGTGAGTGGTTTTTCGGATCACCAATACCGTGTTGAGTTAGATGAAGGAGCCATTCGTCAGCTTGGTTTAAATGTCAGTGACATTGCGAATAAACTGGCTGAACAAAATGTAAAGCTACCAAGCGGCAGCATAGAAACCCCAGAAAAGAATTTTTTAATTCGCTTTGATGAAAGAAAAACAACTCCGCAAGAATTGGCCAAAACAGTCATGGGTGCATCAGATAATGGGGCGTTGATCCGTTTAGGCGATATTGCCACGATAACCGATCGCTTTGAATTGGATGAACAAAAAGTATTGTTTGATGGTAAGCCATCAGCGTTACTTAAGATCAGTAAAAATAAAGAAGAAGACGCCTTACGCATTAAAGATCGAGTGACGGAGTTTGTTAAATATCAACAATCTGTTGCTCCTGATGGCGTGGCATTAGAAATGACCAACGATCTTTCCTCCTTGTTGTGGGATCGACTAACCATGATGGTAAAAAATGGCTGGCAAGGGATCATTCTTGTTTTCCTTACCATGTGGCTCTTTTTTACGTTCCGATATTCCTTTTGGGTTGCGGCAGGCCTTCCGGTGGCTTTTCTTGGCGGTTTATTTTTAATGGCGAGTTTGGGGCTCTCCATTAATATTATGTCGCTGGTCGCCCTGTTGATGGCGATAGGGATAATGATGGATGACGCCATTGTAATTGCAGAATCCATCGCTTCCCATTTAGACCGAGGGCAAGAGATAGACGATGCGGTATATAACGGGGTGAAGAAGGTTTTTCCCGGCGTACTGTCTTCTTTCTTAACGACGGTGTGTATCTTTGGTAGCTTGATGTTTTTACAAGGAGAAATGGGGGCTGTTTTAAAAGTCATTCCACAAGTACTGATATTAGTTTTGTCTCTTAGTCTAATTGAAGCGTTTTTAATTCTTCCTAATCACCTTAGTCACTCATTACATAAGGCAAAAAAAGACAAGCCAATTTCAGGCATCAAAAAAATCGTATTAGATCGTTTTGAGCATTTTAGAAATGTCACTCTAGTGAAAGCCGTCACAAAAGTAGTGGAATGGCGTTATGCCTTTTTAGGTGCCGTTATTGCGAGTTTGCTGATTTCTTTTTCACTCATTTCTGGCGGTGCTCTGAAGTTTGTTGGTTTCCCAGAGTTGGATGGTGATATTGCTGAAGCGCGAATTATCCTACCCCCGGGCACGTCACTTTCTCAAACTGAATTAGTCGTCGATAAAATAGTGTCAGCGGCTGAAAAATTAAATGAAGAGTGGAGCGAGAAAAATGAAGATGGTCGTCCATTGGTTGAGCACATTACTCAACAATTTAATACCAATGCAGATGCGAGTGAATCTGGACCTCATCTAGCGACCATTCGTTTAGATTTATTAGGGGCAGAAAAACGAAACACATTAATTGATGATTTTATTGATGCGTGGCGTGCAGAAGTTGGAGAGTTAGCTGAACCAATAACCATGGTTTATAAGCAACCGACGATGGGGCCGGGAGGTCGGGCGATTGAAATTCGGATGATGGATGATGATTTACATACATTGAAATCAGCATCATTAGAAGTTCAGGCCTATTTGAATGAGTTTTCTGGCGTGTATGGTGTGCTTGATGACATGCGTATGGGCAAGGAAGAGGTTCTGGTGAAATTAAGACCGGGCGCTGAAACCTATGGTGTTACTGGCCAACTGATCGCAAATCAATTACGAGCGGCGTATTTTGGACAAACGGCAGATGAGATCCAACTCGGTGTTGAAAACATTGAAATTGAAGTGCGTTTGAATAAAGAGCAAGCGGGAGATTTACACATGTTAGAAAATTTCCCAATTATCATGCCTGATGGCAGTCAAATCCCCTTAGCTTCTATCGCTACATTGGATTTTCAACGTAACTATGTTCGAATTCAACGCATTAATGGATTAAGAACCTTAAGCGTATTTGGCGATGTTCATGCATCACAAGTCAGCTCTTCTGAAATATTAGCTCAATTTAGATCAGAGCTTGCGCCCGAGCTACAAAAGAAATACCCAAGTTTGCGTTTTGATTTTGAAGGCGAAGCGAAAGACACCGCCGAAACCGGACAATCAATGGGCACTGGTTTTATGCTGGGCTTATTTGGTGTGTTTGTTATTTTGAGTTTTCAATTTAGAAGTTATCTTGAACCTTTTGTCGTCATGCTGGCAATTCCACTCGCGTTGATTGGGGTGTTGTGGGGGCATGTATTATTAGGTCACCCATTAAGCATGCCGAGTATTATGGGGTTTGTATCATTGGCGGGGATAGTTGTGAACGATTCTATTTTGTTAGTGCAATACATTCGACATCATGTGGATGAGGGTGATTCCGTGTATGAAGCGGTCGTAAAAGCCAGCCAAGAACGGTTTAGAGCGGTATTTTTAACGTCAGTAACAACGGCTGTGGGATTATTACCTCTATTATTAGAAACCAGTTTGCAGGCGCAAGTTATTCAGCCTCTCGTCGTTTCTATTGTATTTGGTATTTTCACATCAACGCTCTTGGTACTCTTCATGATCCCTGCCGCTTATGCCATCTTGGCTGATTTTGGATTAGTGAAAAAGCATGAAGAGTTACATTGAGAATGGCGGGATTAAACTTTATCTAGAAGAGAAATAATAAGTTAACTGAAATAACAGAATCAGTTTTGCTTAATCCTGGAGGTACACGATCTAAATATTCTTGAGATTGTGCGATCTTCAGGGCGATTTCTTCTGTAATATTATTTGTTAGGCTCACTTCAGAATCGATACGCGTGTTACTTCGACCGCTAGTGACGGTGACTTCAGAAGCAAGCGTTAATACGTCCATTGGTTTCCACGATACGGTAATATTTGTTCGTAAGATCGCTTCTGCCACTGTTTCTGGAAAAATAAGATCGTCATCATCAATCTCATCAAGATTTGGATTTTGATAACGGTAACCAGGGCCTAATTCTAATTCTAATACTAACTTTTCCGTATTACTGGCTTGGTAACCTAAACCACCTGAAAAGGTATAATCTTTAAAATAGGCACTGTATTCCGTCTCTAAGCCTTTAAAGTTGGCATAAAGATAGTAATCAGGACTTATTTTATAGTCACTTTGTAAATTAAGGCTTAATTGGTCTTTGTCTGTTTCGCCATCTTCTTTTGATAAATAATACTTCACTTCACCTGTGTGACGATGCTGTCCAGACGTGTAACTTGCTTCTAAGCGACCATTAAGAGACTGTGAATCATCGTTACCTTTGCTTGATTGATAACCAAATTCGACTTGGCTTTCCCATGGAGAAGGGGGTGATGTATCGTCGTCTTCTGTATCGATCTCACTTGCCGGAACACTGATGCTTGGTTTTTTCTCAAGGGTTAGCTGCTCAGTGTCGGTTTCACACTCATCTTTTGATAAGTAATACTTCACGTCACTGGCATGACTATTCTGCCCAGAGGTATAAACCGGCTCTAGGCTACAATTAAGAGATAGTGAGTTGTCGCTTCCATAACCCAATTCGACTTGGCTTTCCCTAGGAGAGGGAGGTGACGTATCCGCGTCTTCACTTTCAATCTCACTTGCATGAACAGATGCATTGATTGCGATAAGCCCTGTAAGTAAAACTTTTTTTAACACGTATTAATCTCAGAAAGAATAAAGAGGACACATAGTATAGGAGTTTATCTGGTTGATGAGTTAAATTTGAGTCAAAATCTTTATTTTGCGAAAGGTTATCAGGAGATACACGGATAGTTATTTCATCCCAATTTCTTTTGGTTATAATGTAGAGCTGAATTTAGGATGGTGAAAAGTAGTAATGGCTGATAATCGAAATCAAAACCGCAAGTATGATGCACAAGTTGATGCGTTAAAAGTACCGCCGCATTCATTAGAGGCAGAGCAATCTGTACTTGGTGGTTTACTACTTGATAATGAGCGGTGGGATACTGTCGCTGAAAAAGTGGTAGCTGTTGATTTTTATAGCAGACCACACCGATTAATTTTTGAATCGGTTAAATCCATCCTAGAAGATAGTATGCCGTTGGATTTAATTACCCTATCTGAACATCTTGAACGTCATGAAAAATTAGATTCAGTGGGCGGTTTTGCTTATCTTGCTGATTTAGTGAAAAACACCCCAAGTGCCGCTAACATTAATGCCTATGCTGATATTGTTCGTGAACGTGCGATGGTTCGTAACTTGATTGGTGTCGCCAATGAAATTGCTGACGCGGGTTATGATCCTCAAGGCCGTACTTCTGAAGATTTACTGGATATGGCCGAAAGTAAAGTTTTTGCTATTGCCGAAGCGCGTACGACTGAGAATGAAGGGCCACAAACGGTAGATACCATTCTTGAGCGAACATTAGAACGTATCGAGCTTTTATACCAAAGCCCACAAGATGGTGTCACCGGTGTCTCTACTGGATTCACGGATTTAAATAAGAAAACAGCGGGTCTACAAGGGTCTGATTTAATTATTGTTGCGGCTCGTCCATCAATGGGTAAAACAACCTTTGCGATGAACTTATGTGAAAACGCTGCAATGGACCAAGACAAACCCGTTTTGATTTTCTCACTAGAGATGCCAGCGGAACAGCTAATGATGCGTATGTTGGCTTCGATGTCTCGAGTTGACCAAACCAAAATTCGTACTGGTCAATTAGATGACGAAGATTGGGCGCGTATTTCGTCTACCATGGGTATTTTGACTCAGAAAAAGAATATGTATATTGATGATAGCTCAGGTTTAACGCCAACTGAGCTACGTTCTCGTGCTCGTCGTGTTGCACGTGAGTCGGGAGGGTTAAGTATGATCATGATAGATTACCTTCAATTAATGCGTGTTCCTGGTATGCAAGATAATCGTACTCAAGAAATTTCAGAAATTTCACGCTCATTAAAAGCGTTAGCAAAAGAATTAAACGTTCCGGTTGTTGCCCTGTCTCAGCTTAACCGTTCCCTAGAGCAACGTGCTGATAAACGCCCAATTAACTCGGATTTACGTGAATCTGGTGCAATCGAGCAAGATGCCGATTTGATCATGTTTATTTACCGTGATGAAGTTTATAACCCTGAAAGTAACCGCAAAGGGATTGCTGAGATTATTCTTGGTAAACAGCGTAATGGTCCAATTGGCTCGGTAAGTTTAACCTTCCAAGGGCAATTTTCTCGCTTTGATAATTACGCAGGTCCTGCGTTTGATGATGAATAATAAGGCAAAAGTATGAGCTATATGACAGCCGCTGCTGCACAGATTGATATGTCTGCCTTAGCGCATAATTTGCAAAAAATTAAACAGCAAGCACCCAACAGCAAACTTCTTGCTGTGGTAAAAGCAAATGGTTATGGCCATGGTTTACTCAATATTGCTAAAGGTGCGCACGGTGTAGATGCTTTTGGTGTGGCGCGAATTGAAGAGGCTTTACAGCTTCGAGCTGGCGGCATAGTGAAACAAGTTTTATTACTCGAAGGATTTTATTCTGCGGGTGATTTACCAATTTTAGTCGCTAATAACATTCAAACGGCGGTGCATTGCAAAGAGCAACTTGAAGCATTAGAAAATGCAGATCTTGAAGGCCCTGTTGTTGTTTGGTTGAAAGTCGATTCAGGTATGCATCGCTTAGGTATTCGCCCTGAAGAATACCAAGAATATGTTGATCGTTTGCATGCGTGTAAAAATGTAGCTCAGCCACTGCGTTATATGAGCCATTTTGGTTGTGCAGATGAATTAGATAATCCGACGACGAACGAACAAATTGAAACGTTCATGTCATTGACGGATGGATGCCAAGGGGAACGATCGCTTGCGGCTTCTGCTGGATTGCTTGCATGGCCAGACAGTCAATTGGATTGGGTTCGTCCCGGTATCATTATGTATGGTGTCTCTCCTTTTTCTGAGAAAACGGCTCAAGATTTAGGGTATTTACCTACCATGACTCTCACTTCTCATTTGATTGCGGTAAGAGAAGTAAAAGCCGGAGAAAGTGTTGGTTATGGTGCGATGTGGACCAGTGAGCGTGATACTAAAATTGGGGTTATCGCGATTGGTTACGGCGATGGTTACCCAATTGCAGCACCGAATGGGACGCCAGTATTAGTTAATGGACGCAAAGTTCCGGTAGCTGGTCGTGTTTCTATGGATATGCTAACGGTTGATTTAGGACCTGATGCAGAAGATAACGTTGGTGATGAAGCTATTTTGTGGGGACGAGATCTTCCTGCAGAAGAAGTAGCAGAACACATTGGAACTATTGCTTATGAGTTAGTGACTAAACTAACATCAAGAGTGCAAATGCAATATATTCCTTAATGTATCTTTGACCCATGAGAGTTAATTTGAAACAACTGTCCTTAAGAAGCGCTACTGGTTTAGCGCTTTTTCTTATTTCACCTTATGTCTTTTCTGAAAGTGATATATGGCCAAACTCGCTTCCTGAAACGGCGGCGGTTCCTTTTATGTATTCTTCAGAAAGCTTGGGGACTACGATAGGCGTTGCCGGTGTAATGAAAGGTGTGGGGCAACCTCAAGCCACCTTATTTGCTGCCGGAATGTACTCAAGTAAAGGTTCTTATCTCACTTACTTGTCATCTGATAACAATCAAGTGGGTCATTCTTGGTTGTTTGGTGCAAATGCTTATAACGCTAGCTTTAAAGATATGGATTATTATATTGGCACCGCAGGAAGTAACAATTCTCATCAAAGTGACGAAGTGTTTACCGACAGCACTGAAGCTAAATACCATCTGACGGCTAATTATATTTTACCCATTGGTAATGCCAAAGATATCGGAGCTCAAGCCGCGTATACTCCAAATCGTAAAGTAAAAAGTGGTAATCCATTTGAAAGTGGGGTTTCAAGTATTGAGCTTAGTCCTTTCTATTATTCTCGTACATTATCAGATGTCTCCGATTGGGATGAGCCTGAATCGAATTGGGGAATGAAGGTAAATTTTGATTGGGATAATAGAAATAGCGTAAGAAATACGACCAATGGTTCACGAACAGAGTTAGATTTCACTTACTCTCCAGAAACCAGTTCACAAGAAGAGTGGTGGACATGGGAGTTTCAACAAAGTGCCTTTTTTGATTTAGGTGGGATTGGCAATGTAATTAAGAAACAAGTGCTTGCGTTTGATTTTTATCTTGCTGATACACCCAGTTGGGAAGAAGGCGCACACCAACCTCCTGAATATGCTGGAATTAAATTAGGCGGACTTTACCGATTAAGAAGTTATGGTGGTGGACGATTCCATGGTCGTTCTGCCGTTCATTATTCTGCAGAGTATCGAGTGATGCCCGATTGGCAGCCATTAGAAGATTGGCCTATTTTTAATCTTTATGACGTGCCTTGGTGGCAGTGGGTAGCTTTTGTTGATACTGGTCGTGTAGCGGATGAGTTTTCATTATCGACATTGCATGATGATATGCGATGGAGTGCTGGTGGTGCGATTCGTTTCCAAGTTGAAGGTATCGTCGTTCGTACTGAAATGGCGTGGGGAAGTGAAGAAAATGTATTTCGTGTCATGATCAATCAGCCATTTTAAATTTAGCACTAGTTTTATCGTTATTTGAACGAGATAATGTTTACATATAGACGTTTTAATGTGACCTAACTCAAAAAGGGTGAGCGTAGTTTTGGTCATAATAGATAAAGCTCATCAAATTTTAGATTCGTATAAACGGGGAGTTCAGAAATTTATTTTTGAACCGACAAGCATATTACACGGGATAATTTCACCATGTTAAAAAACATCAACCCAACAGAAACTCAAGCTTGGGCAGATTTGACTGCACATTTTGAAACCGCGCAAAACTTCAATTTAGCGGATTTGTTTTCTGCTGATGCTCAACGTTTTGATAAATTTTCAACAACGTTTGGCCAAGATATCTTAGTTGATTTCTCTAAAAATTTAGTGACAGAAGAAACGATGCAAAAGCTATTTTCTTTAGCTGAGCAAACTGAATTATCAGAAGCAATCAAAGCGATGTTCAGTGGTGAAAAAATCAATAAAACTGAAGATCGTTCAGTGCTTCATACGGCACTTCGTAACCGCAGTAATACGCCAGTTATCGTTGATGGCGAAGACGTTATGCCTGCTGTAAATACAGTGCTAGAAAAAATGAAAGCGTTCACTGAGCGTTTGATCTCAGGTGAGTGGAAAGGTTACACAGGCAAAGAAATTACGGATATCGTAAACATTGGTATCGGTGGTTCAGATCTTGGCCCTTACATGGTGTCAGAAGCATTAGCTCCATACAAAACACGTTTAAACATGCACTTTGTTTCAAACGTCGATGGCACACACATTGTTGAAACATTGAAGCCATTAAATCCAGAAACAACGTTGTTCTTAATCGCATCGAAAACATTCACGACTCAAGAAACAATGACAAATGCACACAGTGCTCGTGATTGGTTCTTAGCAGAAGCTGGCGATCAAGCACACGTAGCGAAACACTTCGCAGCACTTTCAACAAACGCAGAATCAGTGTCTGAGTTTGGTATTGATACCGATAACATGTTTGAGTTCTGGGATTGGGTTGGCGGTCGTTATTCTTTATGGTCTGCGATTGGTCTTTCAATTGCTTTAGCGGTTGGTTTTGATAATTTTGTTGAGCTTCTTGAAGGCGCTCACGAAGTGGATAATCATTTCGCAAATACAGAACTTGAAAATAACGTACCAGTAATCTTGGCATTGATTGGCCTATGGTATAACAACTTCCATGGTTCTGAATCAGAATCGATTTTGCCATATGATCAATACCTACACCGTTTTGCTGCGTATTTCCAACAAGGTAATATGGAATCAAACGGTAAATGTGTTGACCGTAATGGCAATCCAGTTGATTACCAAACGGGTCCAATTATTTGGGGTGAACCAGGTACAAATGGTCAGCATGCGTTCTACCAATTGATTCACCAAGGTACGAAATTGATCCCATGTGATTTTATTGCTCCTGCAATCAGTCATAACCAAGTGGGCGATCATCATCAAAAACTGATGTCTAACTTCTTTGCACAAACAGAAGCATTGGCGTTTGGTAAAAAAGAAGAAACAGTAAGAGCAGAGTTTGCAGCGGCAGGTAAAACTGAAGCAGAAATGGCAGAGTTGGTGGCATTTAAAGTCTTTGAAGGTAACCGCCCAACTAACTCAATCTTAGTGAAAAAAGTGACACCTAAAACATTAGGCAACTTGATTGCTATGTACGAACATAAAATCTTCGTACAGGGTGTAATTTGGAATATCTTCAGTTTTGACCAATGGGGTGTAGAACTAGGTAAACAATTGGCTAACCAAATTCTTCCTGAATTGGCTGATGATAAAGCGATTAACTCACATGACAGTTCAACGAATGGCTTAATTAACGCATTTAAAGCGTTTAAAGCATAATTGAATTGCACTCGATAATATGAAAGAGCTGACTTCGGTTGGCTCTTTTTATATATGCTGATTTTATACAGATAATAAAAAAAGTTGATGTATTACTACATCAACCTTTCTTTTTGAGTTCGTCTCTATTCGAAACAAATCTCAATAAATGCATTACCCCATTCAGACGTAAACGGCATAATAATAATGGCGCCTTCACATTTATGAGTAATCGTGTGTGCTCTGCCTGAAACAACCATGGGAGTGGCCATATCAAATTCAAACCCACTTTCTGAAAGAATTCGTTTTGCACCACCGGTGACCATGTTCGTGATTTCACCGACCATATCCGTTACTTCTTCATTAATGCTGTTTGGACGTTCGCCGAGCATATTTTGCATGATTTGAAGTGCAAGAGATTCTTCAAAAGTGATAGACATCGAACCACGGCTTTGAGAAGCAACCATGCCGATTAAGCCTGATACATCACCACGAGCAATTTCGTCTTTTTTAATACGAGGTTTTTGAGGTTTTAAATCCATCGAAGCCATCGTTTTAAGTACATTCATCAGTGAAGCTAAGAAAGGGTTTACAAATTCAGCGCGCATCGTGAGTAGGATCCTTTAAATTAATTTTTATTATCGCTATGTAAACAAGCTTTGCAGGTACCATGAGTTTCAACAATATGGTTTTCAACAGAAAATCCAATTTGCTCAGCATGCTTTGTTAGCTGCTCTGTAATTTTAGTATCATGGCACTCGACAACATCATCGCAAGTGCGACAGATGAATAATTGTGAAAAATGGGCATGTTCGCCGATAACACAGCAAGAAATATAGCTATTTATAGATTCGACCTTATGTACAAAACCTTGGGTTACCAAAAAATCTAAAGCGCGATAAATGGTAGGTGGTTTTGCTTGGGGTTCTATTTTTTTTAATTGCTCTAATAGATCGTAAGCACTAATGGCACCATGGTGGATGACAATAAGCTCTAAAACAGTTAACCGTTGTTGAGTCAATCTAACGCCACGCTGTTGGCATAACTGCTCAACTTTTTGTTTTTGAGAACTATTCAATGTTTACATGTCTTATTTATGAACAAGTAGGCGAGTTTATCATAGATATGTTTATTTATACTTCACTATTTAGAGAATTATAATCAAGGTAAAGAGTGTCTATTGGTGAGTAAAATAAGTAATAGGATGGCTGTTTGTGTTCCTATTATGTTAGAATTGCGGCCTTGATCACTGAAAGAAATTACCTATGAGCTCTTATCCATTACAACGCTTCTCTGTTGCTCCAATGCTTGATTGGACTGACCGCCATTGCCGCTATTTTCATCGACAATTATCAGAGCATGCTCTTTTATATTCCGAGATGATCACGACGGGTGCCATTATTCATGGGAAAGGTGATTTCCTTGCTTACAATGAAGAAGAGCATCCATTAGCACTGCAATTAGGGGGCTCAAACGCGAAAGATTTAGCACATTGTGCGAAATTAGCGGCAGATCGTGGTTATGATGAAATAAACTTGAATGTAGGTTGTCCATCAGATCGTGTTCAAAACGGTCGTTTCGGTGCTTGTTTGATGGCCGATCCAGAATTAGTGGCTGAATGTATTGCTGAAATGAAAGCGGTTGTCGATATTCCAGTGACGGTTAAAACACGCATAGGTATTGATGATCAAGATAGCTATGAGTTTTTAACTAAATTCGTATCAACGGTCCATGAAAAAGGCGGTTGTGACCAATTTACCATCCATGCGCGTAAAGCGTGGCTGAGTGGATTAAGCCCTAAAGAAAACCGTGAAATCCCACCGCTTGATTACCCTCGAGCGTATCAAATTAAGAAAGACTTCCCTCAACTGATCATTGCTGTGAATGGTGGAATTAAAACACTTGAAGAAGCAAAAGAACATTTAGCGCATTTAGATGGTGTAATGATTGGTCGCGAAGCGTATCAAAGCCCATACTTATTAGCGGAAGTTGATCAACAGTTGTTTGGTAGCGATAAACCAATTAAAAAACGCCGTGAAATTGTTGAATCAATGTATCCGTATATTGAGCGTCAATTGGAGAATGGGGCTTATTTAGGCCACATTACTCGTCATATGCTAGGTCTATTTCAAAGTATGCCAGGTGCAAGACAATGGCGACGTTACATCAGTGAAAATGCACACAAACCAGGCTCCGGTATTGAAGTGGTTCAAGCCGCTCTTGCTAAAATTCCAGCCGAACTGGATGTGTAAGCTTTTGATATTGAGCTGATAAGTTTTATATAGAAAGAAAAAGAAGAGTACATAAATAAACCAAATCGTTTATTATGACCGCAGATGAACCAAATAGCGTCGCAAATGGAGACTACGCATGAACAAATTATCCCTCACCACTGTTGTTGCTTCTGTTGCCTTAGTATTGGCAGTACCTGCACATTCAGCAGAGAAGGAGTTTACGACTAAAATTGCTATTGATGCGTGGTTCCCTGATGGAAAGGTTGGCTCTAAAGATAATGCCGTTCGTGATAATGATGTTGATGCATCACAAGCGTTTTCTATTGCATTTGAACATCCATACCCAATTTTACCAAATGTAAAAGTACGTTATACCCCTGTGAAAGCAGATCGTTTTGAATATGATCAAATCGATTATACGGGTTACTATAAATTATTAGACACTAACGGTCTTCAGTTTGACGTAGGTTTGACCTTAACGCAGTTTGCCAATGGTGAATTCAATAAAGGTGGCTCTGTTGATTCAACGCAACCACACGATCAAAGCTTTAGTGAAACGGCGATGAACATGTACGCGGATGCGTCACTGCATATTCCAAATACAAACTTCCATATTTTTGGTCAGTATGATTTTGGTAGCAGCAGCGATACTCGAACAATGGATGGTCAAGCAGGGGTTAAGTACATTCTTCCTGTTGATGAAACCGTTGATGTTGAATTCAAGCTGGGTTATCGAGTGATGGATCATGAGTTTGGTTACTTTGAAGGTTTTGATAGCGACCAAGCAAACGTCATGGTAGATGGCTGGTTCGGCGGTTTGTCATTTGATTTCTAATCAAAGATAACAAAAATTATTGAGAATAGTGGCGCAGGAAACTGAGTCGCTATTTTTTTATTTAAAATTTGCTCAATCTAGGTTTATTGACCATGCTTATAGAATGGATATAACTATGATATTCATATTTGTTAAGGATGCAGTTATGACGACATTAAGTGAATTAAAATTGATGTACCAAGAAGACCAACTTGTTGAGGCCGTAATTGAATCAGCGATGGTAGAAGATACTTGGATTGTAGAATTTCGCCATGTCCACGGAGGCCTTGTTTTACTTACGGATATGAAGGGAGGAGAGCTGAAATACAGGGATTTAGAATCGGCGTCAAAAAGCGCATTAGCCGTTGGATTCAATCAAGTCAGGATTAATGATTAGTGCTTATAATGAACAAATAAAGACAAAGCAAACATTTCTTTCTTCCAAAAAGTTATAAAACATTCTTATCTATTCTTTCTTGTTATAGGAAAGAGTCGCTAATCTAACATGACGCAATGAATAGGGATGTCGTCATGTTATTAAAGGAACTCTCCGCACTCGCTAGTCCACTTAATGATCAACAAATAGGTCAATTACAGCTAGCCGCTTCAGAATTATCTCCACAACAACTTGCTTGGGTAAGTGGTTATCTTTGGGGTGTAAGCCAAACATCTGGTGCCACACAACCAGCAAACCAAGCCGCCGTGGCGGTATCAAGTGAGCCTGTTAGTAAATTATCAATTATTTATGCCTCACAAACAGGTAATGCAAAAGGTGTCGCTGAAGCATTAAAAGCAGAAGCGTCAGCGATTGGCATTCGTGTTGAATTATTTGATGCGAGTGATTATAAAGGCAAAAACCTCGCTAAAGAAACGCACGTTATTATTGTTGCATCTACTAATGGTGAGGGAGAAGCCCCTGATAATGCCATTGAGCTGCATGAATTTTTACAATCGAAAAAAGCACCTAAGCTAGATAAATTACACTATGGTGTGATTGGTTTAGGGGATTCAAGCTATGAATTTTTTTGCCAAACCGGGAAAGATTTTGATGGCTTTCTAGCCAAAAAAGGAGCAACCGCATTTATTGATCGTATTGATCTGGATGTTGATTATGAAGCTTCTGCCGTTGAGTGGCGTAAACAAGCGTTAGAGAAAGTAAAAGAAACCTTATCAACAGATAATGAGTCTAAAAATGGACAGGTAGTGCAATTACCTGTTGGTCAAGCGGCGCACTCTGCTTCGCAATATTCAAAACAAAACCCTTATACGGCAACGTTATTAGCAAGCCAAAAAATAACAGGTCGAGATTCAGGTAAAGACGTTCGTCATATCGAAATTGATCTTGAAGATTCAGGATTAACTTATCAGCCAGGTGATGCATTAGGTGTGTGGTTTGAAAATAGCCTAGAGTTAGTCACCGCTGTTTTAAAACAAGTTGGATTAACTGGGGAAGAACACATTGAAGTAGATGGTGAATCAATATCTCTTCAAAAAGCCTTAATTGAAAAATATGAAATCACATCAGCAAATCCACAGCAAGTCAGCAAGTTTTCAGAGCTATCAGGCAGTAAAAAGTTAGAGAAGTTAGTTCAAGACAAAGATAAGTTACGTCAATACGCTGGCAATACTCAAGTTATTGATCTGTTATCAGAAAAGAAAACCAAATTAACGGCAGAGCAACTAGTGGGTTTACTTCGCCGTCTAACGCCTCGTTTATATTCTATTGCTTCAAGCCAGAGTGAAGTGGATGAAGAAGTTCACCTGACTGTCGGTGTGGTTGAATATCAACTGGGGGATGAAACTCGATTCGGTGGTGCCTCTAGCTTTTTATCTCATCGTCTAGAAGAAGGCGCTGAAGTGAACGTGTTTATTGAACACAATAATAATTTTAAACTTCCTCAAGATGATAACGTGCCAGTCATCATGATTGGTCCTGGTACGGGTATCGCCCCTTTCCGTGCGTTTGTTCAAGAACGTGACAACCGTGATGCAAAAGGTAAAAACTGGTTATTCTTTGGTGATAGAACCTTTACGCAAGACTTCTTATATCAAGTTGAATGGCAGAAATACCTGAAATCAGGCGTTGTAAATCAATTAGATGTAGCCTTCAGCCGTGATCAACAAGAAAAAGTCTATGTTCAACATCGTATTTTAGAACATTCAATCCAAGTGTGGCAGTGGCTGCAAGATGGCGCTTATATTTATGTCTGTGGTGATGCCACTCGTATGGCAAAAGACGTACATGAAGCATTAATTACGATTGTTGAGCAACAAGGTAAAAAGAACAGAGAAGAAGCAGAGCAATTTGTAAATGATCTGCGTAAGGCGAAACGTTACCAAAGGGATGTGTACTAATGAGCGAACAAATTGCAGTAAAAACAATCTTATCAGGCACAGAACTTGGCCCATTAGCGGATAACGAGCGTCTAAAGCGTGAAAGCAAAAACCTTCGAGGCACGATCGTAGAGGATCTTCAGGATCGCATTACGGGCGGTTTTACCAACGATAATTTTCAATTGATCCGCTTTCACGGCATGTATCAGCAAGATGACCGAGATATTCGAGCTGAGCGTGCAAAACAGAAATTAGAACCTCTGCATAACGTAATGCTTCGTGCGCGCATGCCGGGTGGAATAATTACGCCAAAACAGTGGTTAGCGATTGATAAATTTGCTGAAGAAAATACGTCGTATGGCAGTTTACGTTTAACTACACGTCAAACCTTTCAGTTTCATGGTGTATTAAAGCCAAACATTAAATTAATGCATCAAACATTGAATAGCATTGGCATTGATTCGATTGCAACTGCGGGTGATGTAAATCGAAACGTATTGTGTACGACCAATCCGGTGGAATCGGAATTACATCAAGAAGCGTATGAATGGGCGAAAAAAATCAGTGAACATTTATTACCAAAAACTCGTGCGTATGCAGAGATTTGGTTAGATGGTGAAAAATTAGAAACCACAGATGAAGAACCTATTTTAGGCAGTAATTATCTTCCTCGTAAATTTAAAACTACCGTCGTTATTCCACCACAAAATGATGTAGATGTTCATGCTAATGATTTGAATTTCATTGCCATTGCAGATAACGGTAAATTAGTTGGTTTTAATGTATTGGTTGGTGGTGGCCTTGCGATGACGCATGGTGATACGGCAACGTACCCTCGTCGAGCGGATGATTTTGGTTTTGTGCCACTAGAAAAAACATTAGAAGTGGCGGCGGCAGTGGTAACCACTCAGCGTGATTGGGGTAACCGTTCAAATCGTAAAAATGCAAAAACAAAATACACGTTAGATCGTGTTGGTGTTGATGTCTTTAAAGCGGAAGTCGAAAAGCGTGCTGGTATTCAATTTGAAGCAAGCCGTCCTTATGAGCTAACAGAACGTGGTGATCGAATTGGTTGGGTAGATGGCATTGATGGTAAGCACCATCTTGCATTATTTATCGAAAATGGTCGTTTATTAGACTACCCGGGTAAGCCATTAAAAACAGGTGTTGCTGAGATTGCTAAGATCCACCAAGGTGATTTTAGAATGACAGCCAATCAAAACTTAATTGTTGCTGGCGTACCTGCTGAGCAAAAAGATCAGATAGAGCAAATTGCTCGAGAGCATGGCTTAATTGATGATGGGCATTCAGAACAACGTAAAAACTCAATGGCGTGTGTGGCTTTTCCTACTTGTCCATTAGCGATGGCAGAAGCAGAACGTTTCCTTCCTGAATTTGTCACAGAGATTGAAGGCGTACTGAAAAAACATAATTTGCCAGAAGAGGATAATATTATTTTCCGAGTGACGGGATGTCCTAATGGATGTGGTCGAGCAATGCTTGCTGAGATTGGTTTAATTGGTAAAGCACCGGGTCGTTATAATTTCCATTTAGGCGGTAATCGCAGTGGTACTCGTGTTCCTAAAATGTACAAAGAAAATATAACGGATCGTCAAATCTTATCAGAGATTGATGAATTGGTTGGTCGTTGGGCAACTGAGCGTCAAGAGAATGAAGGCTTTGGTGATTTTACCATTCGAGCCGGAATTGTGGATGAAGTGAAAGTATCAAAAAGGGACTTTTATGCCTAAATTGCAACTGTCAGAGCTGCTGTCATTAAATAAAGTCGAGCAAATTTTACGCTTAGCTGAAATTAATACCGAGCTTGAAAAATTGACGGCTCAAGAGCGAGTTTCTTGGGCTTTAGATAATCTAGAAGGTAAACCTGCAGTTTCTTCAAGCTTTGGAATTCAGGCCGCGGTAATGTTGCAATTAGTCACGGATGTTAAGTCTGATACGCCTGTAATTTTAACTGACACTGGGTATCTTTTTCCTGAAACGTACCAATTTATTGATACATTGACGGAGCGTCTGAACTTGAATTTACAAGTATTTACAGCTGATGAAACTCCCATGTGGCAAGAAGCACGCTACGGAAAGTTATGGGAGCAGGGCGTCGATGGACTTAAACATTATAACCGTTTAAATAAAGTTCAGCCGATGCGAAGAGCATTAGATCAACTTCAAGTGGGTGTTTGGTTCTCGGGATTACGTCGTGATCAATCAAGTTCTCGTTCACATTTACCTATTTTAAGTATTCAAAATGGGGTATTTAAATTTCTACCGGTTATCGATTGGAGTAATAAAGAGGTGCACTATTATTTGGAAGAGAAAGGATTACCTTATCATCCATTAAGAGACGAAGGATATCTGTCTGTTGGTGATACACATACAACTCAGAAGTGGGAACCGGGAATGAAAGAAGAAGACACTCGATTTTTTGGATTAAAGAGAGAGTGTGGGTTACATGAAGATGATGCAGAAGCGGAAGGCTCTGGAATTTAATTTTTCTTTCTATCGTCGATAAAAATAAAAAGACAGCGATTATTCACTGTCTTTTTTTATTTCTCTTAAAAAGAAATTATTTCCATAATGAAGTCAGAGAATCAAGCAGGCCTGAGCTTGCGTCTTGTGATGTTAGGTATTGAGTAATTAATGGCGTGAATTGTGAAATAAGCGCAGGGTCTAAGCCTAGAGCAGAAAATGCAGTTTTAACACTGTCCATGTTTGAAATCATACCGCCTAGTCCACCAGGGATAGCACCGGTTAGAGACTCAAGGCCAGGAACCATACTATTTAGTTCTGAGCTTTCAGAGCTTGATAAACCATTACCTGCCATTGCTAATAATGCACCTGCACCACCAGCTGCTTGATCGGCAGAAATACCTAAGTTATCTGTCAACATACCAACAAGAGGGTTTGAAGCGGCTGCTTGTTCTGTTTTTGCTTCATCATCTCCACCACCAAATAAGCTAGATAAGAAGGCATTAGCCGGTGCAGCCGCAGTAAGAGTAATCGCTAAAGTCGATAAAATAAGAGTTTTTTTCATTGTCATTTCCTTTTAACATTATGGTTTTATTTTCGTAACATACCGTTAGAGTATGACATAAAAAAAAGCGATGCCCATAGGCATCGCTTTCTTATTTTATTTTTAATCTTTTTTGAGAAAGATTAAAGAATGTCTAGTAGTTCTACTTCAAATACTAGTGCTGCATATGGAGGGATTGCAGCGCCAGCGCCACGTTCACCGTATGCTAGGTCTTGTGGGATAGAAAGCTTCCACTTAGATCCTACAGGCATTAGTTGAAGAGCTTCAACCCAACCAGCGATAACGCCAGTTACTGGGAATTCAGCAGGTTGGCCGCGTTCTACAGAACTGTCGAATACAGAACCGTCAGTTAGCATACCGTGGTAGTGAACACGTACTGTTTTATCAGAAGTTGGAATTTCACCAGTACCTTCAGTTAGTACTTCATATTGAAGACCAGACTCAAGTACAGTAACTTCTGAACGTAGTGCGTTGTCCGCTAGGAACGTTTCGCCGTCAGCAGCTGCTGCTTTAGATGCTTCAGCACGAGTTTCTTCAGCACGCATGTGAAGCGCTTGAAGTGCTTCGTTGATTGCGTCAACTTCGATTTCTGGCATGTCGCCAGTTAGTGAAGTTGCGATGCCTTTAGCGATCGCTGCAACGTTTAGGCCTTCAAGACCAGATTGTGCAAGTTGTTGGCCCATTTGTAGACCAATACCGTAGCTTGCTCTTTGCTCAACTGTTTCTAATTTAACTTCAGACATGCTGTCTCTCTTTCTTTATATGGTATAAACGGAGAGATAAAGGATACAGAGATCTAAGCTTAAGGTAAACTTTTGTACTTCTTTGCACTCTGATATTAGAATAAAACGTGAGCTAACCAGTTTCGCATGAGGCGATGTCATGAATAAAAAAAAGAAACCGAACATAAAACGTCCTGACTTTAAGGTTCAGTTGGCTGTTGTACAAAAAAAATTAGAACCAATAGCGGCTATATTTTCTCCATTTTGGGATCGTTTACCTGCTTTTCATCAAAAAGCATTGATGGTTTTATTGCCTGTTACATTAGTTTTAGTTTTATTACCAAGTGGTAACCAAGAGGTTGATTCTGCAACGGTTGAAAGTATTTCGCCTACGATGATCCCTGCGGATGAAATGCAGAGACAAACCGTGAGTTTAAATTTAGAAGGGTTGAGTGAACAAGAAGATGCGATTCGTAATGCGCCTTCCCCTTATGAGCTTGAACAAGAAAAATCGGCAGAAGAAATAACAGAAGTAAAAACGTCCCCACAAGAACGAAGCGCTGAGAAATGGCACGATTATAAAATTAAAGAAGGCGATACGCTTTACCAAGTGTTTAGAAAAAATAATTTATCGCTAACTGAATTAAATAAAGTATTGAAAGTTGAAGGGGCAGATAAGCCGTTGAGCAATGTTAAAAAAGGCCAACTGTTTCGTTTTAAACTCAATACTCGAGGGGATTTGGATATCATTCAAATTGAGCGAGAAGGCCAAGCGGTGATGTATTTTAGAATGTCTGATGGCAACTTCGGCCGCAGTAAATAATTCCGACTGATTTATTTCCCTCTTAGGTTTTTGAGCCATGCTTTGGGCATTAGAGGGAAAATAATTAATCCAATCCCTACCAATGTTAAGCTGTCTGGCACTTCATCAAACCACCATACCCCAAATAAAACGACAAAAATTAACCCTGAATACTCAGCCAAAGAAATTTGTGTCGCAGGGGCTTTCTTATAGGCCATCGTTGCCAATCCATTGTACGTAATTATACAACTGGCACTTAACGCTACCCAGAAAAAAGCGTGGAGTGTTAATGGTTGCCAATATAAAAACGCCAAAGTACCTGATACAGGTAAAGACAATAAGGTTGTCCACAGTAACGTCGTAATAACTGATTGTTCGCTGGGTATCCGTCGGATTAAAATATTAAACAGCGCTAAGGTTATCGCGGTCCCGAGTGCAAAAATAGCCGCCCAATGGAATTGAGAAGGTCGGAGAATAATGAGTACACCAAGAAATCCAATTAAGGTTTGAATGATTTTTTTTGTGGATGGTTTTTCTTTTAGTAATAGCATCGACAAAGGGATCATGATTAATGGTGCGGTATAAAAAATGGCGTTTGCGGTGGCTAAAGAAAGATAGGTAATGGATACCACCATGCAACCACTGCCGATTAATACGACATGGGCACGAATCGCCGTCATTTTTATATTGCTTATTTGTCGCTCTGCAGAGGGTTGTTTAATCCAAAAAGGAAAAATAAGCGCTAATGAAACAAGCTGGCGTATAAAAATATACTGAAAAGGGGATACGCCCCCTTCCAGCACCTTTACGGCGACATCTGACAGTGATGCCATCAAATTACCTAAAACAAGTAATAATATGGCCATATTAGTGGGTGATATCTGTGGTTTCAATTGGGTCATTATTTTTCTAAACGCATGTCGACGTGAGGAATATCATCTTCTAAGTACATATCAGAGATAACGGTAAAACCGTGTTTTTGATAGAAATGAGTTAAGTGCTCTTGAGCGCCTATATCAATCGTTTCTCCCGGCCATAATTCTTCACAATGAAGTAATGCTTCAGATAATAATTGATGACCGAGGCCATGACCTCTTGTGCTTTCTTTTGTCGCAACTCGACCAATGCTTACGTGATCATAAGACGTGCCTGGTGGAAGTAATCGTGCACAAGCGACCATTTCATTGTTTTTGATACCAATTAAATGATAAACCCCATCAACGCAATCTTTGCCGTCGAGCTCAGGGTAGGGACACGTTTGTTCGACAACAAAAACATCGACTCTTAAGCGAAGCAAATCGTATAACTGTGGTGTGGTTAATTTGTTAAAAGGAATTTTTTGCCATTGAATCATGATGATGTGCTCTGCCTGTAATATGAAAAGACAAGATAGCAACTTCGACTTTTTTGAGCATTAACTTATGTTAATTTATTTTTTATTCGTCCTTTAATTCTGCTCAAACTGATGTGAGTTATTCCTAAATAAGCGGCAATTTGATAATCAGTTAACTTTTCAATTAATGCTGGGTAGGTTTGGCAGAAGATTTGGTATTTTTCTTGGGGAGAATAAAGAAGCATAAAACGCTCTTTTTTCTCTTTATACATTAATTGCGTTTCTAGCAATTGCAGATAAAAAGGGTGAGATTGGGCTCTCCATGTCTTCAGAAAGGAGATAGGGATTGAGAGTAAGGTGACTGGTGTGATGGTCTCAAGAGTATAAGGCGATGTTTGATTATTAACGAGGCTTTCAAAACAAATAATCCAATCGCCTTGCCAATAAAATTCCTTGCTAAATTGTTTGCCATGCTCTGTTAAATAGGAAGCATGACAGATCCCATCGATTAAAAAATAGAGGTTATCTGTCATGTCATCTTGTTTTGTGATGATTTGTTTTGACGCCAGTTGTGTTTGTTTAGTTTTGCTAATTAATACTTCAATTTCTTTTGCAGTAAAGTCATAACATTGGAGTCGGTTAATAAAATCATTGAGCATTATGTACCATCATTTCGAGTGTATGTTGTTGCGATTGTGTTTTTCAAGGTAGCATATTGCTTCTTCTTTCCCCATGTATTTACTTAATGTTTTGTGTGGAACATTACTCATATCGACCACAATTAATCCATCCAAAGCGTCATTAAAATCTGGATCAACATTAAAGCAAACTAACTTACCATTGAGTCCGATGTATTGGCGAAGTAAAACGGGTAAGCCTTTTCCTTTTTCGATACGACTTAATACTTTTGATAGCAGTTTTAAATCACCCAGTAGCGAAAGCATATCGCCATTCCATACTTTTTTTATTATCGGTTTAAGGGGAGTAGTTGCAGACACTAAGGCGGCTTTTTCATTATCGTAATGATGAATAGTCAGCGTTGATGCAATTAATTGGCGTGCAGATAAGCTGTAATCATTGCTGATACTGACTGGGCCAAATAAATGAGTATATTTAGGTCGCTGATAAACAAAGGTTGAAATCCCTTTCCATAATAAAAGTAATGAACTGACATTGCGCTGGTATTTTTTGGCAACAACAGAGCGTCCTACTTCTATCGAATTGTGTAATGTATTAATGAAGGGTTGTTGGTAGTTGAATAAACTACGAGAGTACAAACCATCAAGTCCAAATTCTTCAATTAATTCATCGACTAATCCTAATCGGTAAGATCCAACGATTTCTTTATTTTCTTGATGCCAAATAAAAAGATGATAATAGTGGGTATCGTATTCATCTAAATCACAAGACAATCCAGTTCCTTCACCGACGTCTCTGAAGGTGACCTCTCTAATTCGTCCAATTTCTTGAATCACAGCTGGAATGAGTTGGCTTTTGGTGCAATAAACGGCAAGCCCACTTTGTTCTAATAGTTTTGCGCTCTCAGGTAATCCATGTATTTCTTTTTCTAAAATATCGCCATCAATAGCGGGCATTATTGGGGATAATGCGGTGGTTTTCACTTCTGGTTGAGGTGTATGGTCTGTATTGGTTGCGAGTAAATAGGTATTTAGTCTTAAATAATTAATGGTTTCAATCGGGGAATTAAATCCTGACAGTTCTTTATGAGAAATAGGGTTGCCGATCGATAGATTAATCGTATTTTCTTTTTTATTGAGCATCTCTCGTCCCAGCATTAATGTTCTTAATAGTGGGTGAATTTTTCCTGCAAGGTAAAAGGTGTGGCTATTTCGTCCATCAATATAAATGGGAACCGTAGTGGCGTTATGTTTCTGTATAAATTTGGTGGCGGAATAGTTCCATCGTTTGTCTGATAATAATTTTGTTTCTTTATTATAGGTAGAGACTTCCCCCGCAGGGAAAATAATTAATACCCCGTTATTTGCTAGGTGCTGATGGGCTTCACGCAGTGCGTTGGCATTGGTCTTTTTGGCTTGTTTTGTTTCAAATACATCGACGCCAATAAATAATTCGCTGATCTCTGGTATCTGTTTTAAATATTCATTAGCCAGTACTTTTACGTCTGGTCGAACGCGTCCGACCATCTCTGCCAATATCACGCCCTCTAAGGCGCCTAATGGGTGATTTGCGACAATAACAACAGGGCCTGTCGTCGGAATAGAGTCTAATTCGCCTTGATGAATATCATACGTGACATCTAAACATTGAAGTGTGTAGCGCATAAATTCAAAGCTGTTTAGCCCTTTAGGTCGCTCTTGATAATGTGTATCTAACCGATTTAACCCCGTGACCCATTCGGCAAAAGATTCACCAAGGCCAAAAGGAGTCACTCTAGGAAGTCGAAATGGACTCGTAACCATACATTATATCCCTTTTGAATTAAGCAATAAGGCCAAAAAACCATTGTCAGACTTAAGATCTCGAACTGAAAGAAATACGCCACACAACCATACTAAGCAAGCCATACCAAAGAGAAGTCCCCCGTCGTAGCCTATAATGTTCCCTACCGAATTAAACTCAGGCATTTGAATGCCAAGAGGGGTAAATAAATGAAAGAAAATCGCGCCACTCATTATTCCAGTTGCCATGATGGCGCCTAAACCATGAAAACGAGTAAATAATAGAAGAGAGGCAATAAGCTCTGCGGTTCCGATTAAATACCCACCATAGACACCAAACCAAGTAACCCCAGACCATTCTGCAAGCACACCAAAAATATGGTCCGTTTCATAAGATCCGGTAAATTTAAAAAACAGTGATTGAATAAAAACAAATGCGATAAAAACAGAAGGGCCATACTTTAGTAATTTTTCTTTCATCATTATTTCCTTTTATGATTTTTGGTTGGCTGTATTTTTTAATTGTGACCGCTTACTTTTCTAGTAGCTTAGGCCAGTTTTTATTGCCTTGTGTGATGAAGCCTTGAATGTCTTTTTCCCATAAGGTTTTGACACCAGAGTCATAATTTAAATACAGCTTTCCATCTACAATTGAAAATTGATTCGGGTCACCAGGCGCGCGGTCATTTTTTTCAGCCACTGCCCAAGCACAAAAACCACCGTATTGAGGTGCATATTTTGTCGGATTTTCGGTGAACAAATTTAAGTTCTCTTGAGAAACGAAATACCAATCAGCATCCATATAAGAGGTGACAAATTCAGATCTTCCTTTTAGTGGTTTTTCTGCAGTGAAGTAACTAACACTGTCATAACCATCAATCGCTTTATTACTAAAGAAGCCAGTATAAATTGCGTCTGAAGCAAAAGAGGATTGACTAAATATCAACATAAATAAACACAATAACGTTTTCATAATCATGACCTTATAATATTAACTGTATGAGTGGGTGTTGTTGTATGAATGGAAAGGAACATCATAGGCCAAATACTTTTTTGTTTGGCATGGTGAGCCTGAAAAATAACGTAATGTATTATTTTCATTATCGACAATGATGTGCGTAAAACTGACGGTTTGGGCATCTTGACGATGCATGCAAGGGGAGCGATGCCCTAGCTTTGCATGATGATGTTGATGGAACGTACTCAGTGTTTGACGGTTTACGCCTGAATCGGTGAGTTCTTTGTATACTGACAAACGGTGTTTAATAACGCTTTTTGCATCCACGGATGAAGAGATCATAGGAGAGCTCGGAGTTATTGAATCAAAGCTCTGTCCATCCCAGCGAAATCCTTTAACGGTATTATTTTCATTAGATGCCGTGGAATGAAAAATTAATAGTGTAAAAGAGGCAAAACGAGAGAAATCCATTTTAGAAAGAACGTGTTGAATTGAATCTATATGATGGCAGGTGGCTAATTCTTTGATAAGCAATCCACGGCTTAACGCGTTATGTGGTGGTGTAGAACCCTGGTAATAATTTAACAGACAGATTGAAATACCGTGATTATTGAGTGAAATCCAACTGCCTCCGCCAACAGGATCAATTGGCATAATGTAATCCACATTATTTTCTTGAAACACCTGAGGTGTTAATGCATCAGAGCGAGATCGCTGTTCGTCACGATTAAAAAATAATTCATATCCTGTAGGTGTGGTGAACCAAGAGACTGTGCACATTAGGCGTCTCCCCGTAAATAGGTCGTTGTTGTCGGCGCGAAACCAAACGTTGATTGCGTGTTTATACCAATGGATAAGGTAATGACTTTTATTAACGCGTAATGATGAGAGGCATGAAGTGACGCAAAGGTTATTTCACGCTCGATACTTGAAAGCATTATATGATCTTGCTTTTTATAAGGACAAACCTCGGTGATCAGAGAGACTTGAGAGGTGAGCTGATCTATCGGGAAATGAGTTAACCAATCTATTGTGTCATTCAGTTCAGTAATGGCGATGTCTTTATTTTTTTCAATCGGATGGCCTCGACGACGAACATTGTAATTAATTGGCTCGGCGGGTTCTTTTTTTATTAATGCTTGAAAAAGATCCAAAATATGACGGAAATGCTCGCCAATAGAACTCTCTACATAGGGCAATGCAAGGTGGATGTAATCACTATCGTTAATTAAATTTAATAGTGTTACTCCTTTTATTAGTTCATCAATACAACCACTAATAACGGGTGACTGATGTACCTCTTGTGTTGCGAGTGTTGGCATTAAAAACTCCTTTTTATTAATCGGTCGATGGATATTGAAGAGTGAGTTGTTTCTCTTCTTTCCATGCCGCCAATAGTTCTTTTATTTTTGGGGAGTGATGACCTTGTTTTTTTTGTAGTGCGCCAATTTCAAATAATATTTTGTATTGACGTAATAACGTAGAAAAAATCGTTTTGAGTGGGGTGTTTCTATCCCAGATATGTGCGGCTTCACTGCTCGCGCCATTAATCTCTAAAATGGTAAAATCATCGCCTTTCATTAAAGATTGAATGTCTTTGAATTTCACATCTAGCCTACCGTAGTGAAATCCCTCTAAATCATTAAAAATCTGATCTAAACGTTCCGCCAATTGATCGGTGATGTATTGATTGCCATCTCTAAAGATAGAGCCTCGGCTATGGCTTCCAGCAAAGGCAAGTTGAAATTCTTTTCCTTCATCTAAAACCATGTTTATTTTTTTTTCATGACGGGGTAAATATAAGTGGGCTAATTGGCCCGCTCTGCTGTCGTTTTCGATTAATTGTTTTAATGTGCTGATGCCATCACCAACCACGAGGGGAGAGTACTTAAGCGTGATGGAAATTATTTTCCCTTTTTTCTCATTTGGGTAACGCACATAGAAAATCCCTGCTTCTGCTGCGTAAGGTGCTTTTTCTTGAATTAGAAATCGAGCATTAATAGGAAAAGAATTAAAATAATCACTTAACTGTTTTGGCGATTGAATTAATTTAACGCCAACACCGCGACAGCCTAAATCGGGTTTAGCGACCACAGGAAAGGACAATTGATGTTGGTTCATTTCATCAATGGCGTTTTGAGTTTGTTGTAAAATAGGATCGTTCGTTGTTGTTATCGTCGTAAAAGGCGATATCCATTGCTGAGCGATTGGCCCTGCTAAGTTTAAAATATCGTGTTTAGACTCACCAACCATGCCACTTAATTTAATTGATGGGTTAGCAATAAGAGGCAACGTAAAATCAAAGTGTTTTAGGCCAAGAAAAAAACTCTGAATGACCACGGGCGTATAAAAAAACCAACTTGGTAGAAATTCATAAGGAGACACACTTCGATGCGTGTCTGATTCGAGTTCTGGCATTCCTGCGTTTATATGACCTTTCGCTATTGTATTGATGGTGTTATTTATCATTAGGTCAATTCCTTTGAAATTTTCTTTTTTGCTATTCGATTTGTGGCAAATAAAACCAATGTCATTATCGGTATTAATAACCATTGGTGCTCACTCGCTTTGATCCAACTGCTGCTACCTAAAAAATACACACTAGGAAACACGAGTGCAGTCCAAACGGCAGTAGCACTCATTACGGCAGTAAGAAAGGTAAGAACCCGAATATGGAATACACCACTTAAGGTAAAGCCTATTGTTCTAAGACCGGGGATAAATCGAATGATGAATAAATTAAGCATAGGATTAGATTGGAGTTTTTTCCTTAAGTAACGCAAATGAGCGTTGGTTAAGGTTTTATATCTAAGTAGGCGAAAACGTGTAGAGAGCCGACCTAAAAAATACAAACTAAGATCCCCACTGGCAATACCAATAAAAGCGGCCAATAGGCCTATCATAGGCGTCACTATTTCTTGGGCTGATAAACTGGCGGCAGTCACAATGGCCAGATCTTCTAATAGGTAAGAAAGTAAAATGATCCCCACAAAGATAGAGAGCTCTGAACTATGAGACGTAAACAGTGCTTCTTGTATATTTGCGACTAAATCATTCATAACTCTTCCTTCTGAGTATTTTTATTTAGAGTGGCACTCTATTAAAAAAATGTAAATATATGTTTCTCATTTGTTTTAATTTGAGCTTATGATTAACAATAGGTTCCGTTTATATTTGGTTTATGTATGAATAAAAGATTTTGGTTACACCTTGGCACGGCGATTGGGCTGTTTGGGTTTTTCTTTATTGCGGCTTTTGTTTTTCATATTTATGAAGTTTTTTACTTCTTTTCATTTTTGGCTTACGGCGTTTTAATTTTTAATCTATTAAGTGCCATTGTCTATGCGGATCAATGGTTTCATTATGTTCTTTGCAGTGTGCTATTAATTATTTTAGGGACGTTTGCATCGATAGATGTATTATCCGCAAGGGATGAATTACTAACAAATTGGATAGAGGCGGAGTGGTTAGGGTTAACGGTCAAAAACAGTGATGATTACATTCAAGTTATTTTAATTCTAATTAATATTTTTACGGGAAGCTTGGCTGCCAATACGCTATTTTATGGATTATGTAAAAAAAATAGCACCGTTAAATAACGATGCTATCTTATGTAATCAGAGTAAATCAGTATTGAATTATTTACTTAGATTAATGTTATAAACGGCAAAACCAACATCGTCTGTCGCGACTTGTTTCATTGGGTATTGACCATTATCTTTAATGAATTGAGTTGCCTTTTCTGTTGGTGAAGTTTCAAAACGGATATCCAGATTTTCCCCTCCTTCGATTGGAGCGAAAGACCAATTATTATCAGCACTTGGTTGAACTTGACCTTCCTCTTTACTTACTCGTGAAATGTAGCTAGCAAGAACGGTACGGTTTTCATCTGGAGAATCGAACGCGATAAAGTCCGTTCCTGTTCCTGGGAACTTGCCGCTGTAAGCTCGGTAATTGTTAGTAGCGATAAGGAAATCTTGTTTCGCATCAATTGGTTTACCTTGGTAAGTAAGCCCTACAATTCGCTCTGAGCCTTCGTTGATTAAGTTACAGTCACCATCGTATTTCGCTGGTTGTGTTACGTTGATCTGATAATTTACGCCATCGATTACATCGAAGTTATAAGTACGGAAGCCATCCCAATCAATTAACTGTTGAGGTGCTGTGCTGTTGATGTCGATTTGTTTAAATTGACCAGCAGAACACTCAAGCCATTCTTTGACTTCTTTACCCGTTACTTTCATTGCAACAAGTGTATTCGGGTATAGGTATAAATCAGCCGCATTACGGAACGTTAATTGGCCTGATTCAACTTCAGTGAAGTTTGTTGGGTCATTTCCACGACCACCAGCTTTAAATGGCGCTGCAGCAGAAAGTACAGGAGTACCATCTAAATCAGGATCCCCTTGAATGAAACGTTCAACGTAATCTTTTTGTGCAAGGTTAACAATTTGCACGGTTGGATCATCTTGAACTAAGGCTAGGAAGCTGTACATCACATCATCAGCTTTACCAATAGGTTGGTTAACAAATTCACGAGTGCCTTTATGATCCGCTTCTAATGCTTTAACAATCCCTTCATCAGCAGCAGCTAATGATTTGTTGTTTTCTTTATCAAAGATAGGGCGAGCTTCTGTTTGGCTTTTTGCAACAATCCATTTGCCGTCTTTCTGTTCAAGGGTTAAATCCATCACACCAACATGGCTACCCCAACGTCCAGGCATCACTGCGGCAACGCCATTTATTGTGCCATTTACGTTATCGATGCCTTGCATGTTATCAAACCCTTTTCCTGGGAAGACGGCATGAGAGTGACCAAAAGCGATCGCATCAATGCCTTCTACCTCAGATAAGTAGTAAGTCGAATTTTCTTCGCCTTGTTTATATGGATTAGTAGAAACACCTGAGTGAGGGATAGCGACAATGACATCTGCGCCTTCAGACTTCATTTGAGGAATGATTTCATTTGCGGTTTCAATGATGTCTTTTACGAAGACTTTTCCTTCAAGGTTTTTCTTATCCCATACCATGATTTGTGGTGGCACAAATCCGATGTAACCCACTTTAATGTCGTGTTCTACACCCGCTGTATCTTTAAATTTGTGCGTTTTAATAATGTATGGTTTGAAGTAATGTTCTTTTGTTTTTGCGTCATACACATTGGCATTGATGTAAGGGAAGTTGGCATCGTTAATGGATTCGGCTAAGAAATCTAAACCGTAATTGAACTCATGGTTACCGATGTTACCGGCATCATAGCTTAATTGATTCATCGCTTTATATGCAGGGTGAACTTCCCCTTCTTCTAATCCTTTGTCTGCCATGTAGTCACCCATTGGGCTACCCTGCAGTAAATCACCATTATCAACTAAAACACTGTTTATCACCTCACCACGAGCTTCTTTTACTAATGTTGCAGTGCGCGCTAAACCAATTTTTTGCGATGGTTTGTCTTTGTAGTAATCGTAATCCATCAGATTCGTGTGGATATCCGTTGTTTCTACAATACGCAGTTTAATCACTTCATTTGTTTCTGCTGGTGTACAGCCTGAAAGGGTTAATAAGCCACCCAGTACTGCTAGCGATAGAGGTTTAATAGACAGTTTCATAGTGTTCTCCAAAGGTTATGATCATAAAAGCGAAATTAAGATAACAGATTGATTGTATTGGAAATGTAATTGCTCTTTTAATGTGTGCACTTGATCTCGTTTCTATGTGCGTTAGGGGAATGAGTACGTCATGTATTCAAGTTAACGCTAACGTTGTAATGCTGGTATTTATACGCACGCATCATCTTACTTTTCTGAATTTATATTTGTGAAACTGATAGGATTTTTAGAAATGGAATTGATATTAATGATACCCGTTAGTCTTAAATCGAATAAAAAATGAATTTTTAGAATTTCAGGTAATAAATGAAGACGTCTATAGTGGTTTTATTGGAATGAGAAATCGCCATCCCCAATTTAGCCTAAAGGACAATATTACATGGACGCAAAACGATTAACCCACCTCCAGCAGCTTGAAGCGGAAAGTATTCATATTATCCGTGAAGTCGCCGCAGAGTTTGATAACCCAGTGATGATGTATTCCATTGGTAAAGATTCTTCGGTTATGTTGCATCTTGCTCGTAAAGCTTTTTATCCAGGAAAAATTCCATTTCCGCTTCTTCATGTTGATACGGATTGGAAATTCAAAGAGATGATTGAGTTTCGAGATAAAACCGCTAAAAAATACGGGTTTGACTTATTAGTACACAAAAACCCTGAAGGGATAGAAATGGGGATTAGCCCATTCGTACATGGTTCTTCAAAGCACACCGATATCATGAAAACTCAAGGTCTGAAACAAGCGTTAAATCAGCATGGATTTGATGCTGCATTTGGTGGGGCTCGTCGTGATGAAGAAAAGTCTCGAGCAAAAGAGCGTGTGTATTCTTTCCGTGATAAAAATCATACGTGGGATCCAAAAAATCAACGTCCTGAATTGTGGAATACCTATAACGGTCAAGTAAATAAAGGTGAAAGCATTCGTGTTTTCCCATTATCAAACTGGACGGAATTGGATATTTGGCAGTACATCTATTTAGAAAGTATCGATATTGTTCCGCTTTATTTAGCTGAAAAACGCCCAGTAGTTGATCGTGATGGCATGTTAATCATGGTTGATGATGAGCGAATGGAGCTAAAAGAAGGGGAAAAAATTGAATACAAAGACATCCGCTTTAGAACATTAGGGTGTTACCCATTAACTGGGGCGGTGGAATCCAAAGCAAACACCTTGCCTGAAATTATTGAAGAAATGCTGGTTGCTACTTCCAGTGAGCGACAAGGGCGAGCCATTGATCATGACTCATCTGGATCGATGGAACAGAAAAAACGCCAAGGTTATTTCTAAATATTAAATCAGGACAAGGAAGATAAATATGAACAGTGCAGTAGAACAAGAACTTGCAGAGTTAGGAATCGAAGCGTATTTAAGCCAACATCAACATAAATCAATGCTGCGTTTTTTAACGTGTGGTTCGGTAGATGATGGAAAAAGTACGCTTATAGGCCGATTACTTCATGACTCAAAACAAATTTATGCGGATCAACTGGAAGCCGTGCATGCTGACAGCCAACGCGTAGGGACGACTGGCGAACGCCCTGACTTAGCATTACTTGTTGATGGCTTACAAGCAGAACGTGAGCAAGGCATTACGATTGATGTCGCTTACCGTTATTTTTCAACTCAAAAGCGTAAATTCATTATTTCTGATACACCAGGACATGAGCAATACACACGTAATATGGCAACGGGTGCATCAACGTGTGATGTCGCTGTTATCTTAATCGATGCTCGTAAAGGTGTGTTAGATCAAACTCGTCGCCATTCCTATATCGCGAATCTCTTAGGTATTCGTCATTTTGTGGTGGCGGTGAATAAAATGGATTTGGTTGATTATTCTCAATCTCGATTTGAAGAGATTAAAGAAGAATATGTAACGTTTTCTAAAAAACTTAATAATCCTAATTTGGATATTTCGATTCTGCCGTTATCAGCATTAGAAGGCGATAACGTAGTAAATCACAGTGCCGCACTTGCTTGGTATAAAGGTGCCCCATTATTAGAAGTGTTAGAAGACATTGATATTGATGCTGATAGAGGGAATGGTGAATTTCGTTTCCCTGTGCAATATGTTAATCGCCCTAATCTTGATTTCCGAGGTTTTTCGGGTTCGGTGTCTTCTGGTGAGATAAAGGTTGGTGATGACATTATTGCTTTGCCGTCAGGTAAAAAATCAAAAGTAGCTCGTATTGTGACGTTTGATGGTGATTTACCTTCGGCACAAGCGGGTCAGGCCGTGACACTCACGCTAGAAGATGAAATTGATATTAGTCGTGGTGATCTATTGGTTAAATCGACATCTAATCTTACTGCAACGGATCAATTTAAAGCCGAAATTGTTTGGATGACAGAAAAAGGGTTACAGCCTGGACGTCAATACGACATTAAAATAGCAGGCAAAAAAACGGTCGGTCAAATTGATACTATCCATCATCAAGTCAATATTAATAGCCTTGATACGTTTGTTACCGATGAGTTACCTCTTAATGGTATCGGGTTATGTGATGTTTCATTAACTGAGGCGGTGAGCTTAGATCGTTATCAAGACTGTGCTGATACTGGTGGGTTTATCTTTATTGACCGTTTAACGAATGTGACGGTAGGGGCTGGCATGATCCAAAACCTATCTGAGTTGAGTGATGTCGCTCCTATCAATGATAATGTCAGTGCTTTTGAAGTGGAATTAAATGCGTTAGTTCGTAAGCATTTTCCACATTGGGGCGCGCAAGATATTTCGAAGCTCTTAAGTTAGAGTTAAGAGTAAGGTAATTACTATGCCGTGGGAACAAGGATTCGTTCTAGCTTTATTAACTCTTATTATTGTGAGTTTATTGGCGAGTAAATTAAAACCAAGTGTGATTTTTGCAGGGTCTGCATTTATTGCCTTTATGGTCGGAATGATTGATTTGCCAAGCTTGGCAAAAAACTTTACTAATTCGTCATTATTGACCTTGGTGTTATTGATCCTAAGTTCTTGTGCACTAGAAAAAACGCGCCTTATCAGTTGGGTAGGGCGTTATATTTCAGAGGGAAGGTTAGGGAGTGTGGTAGGTAAATTAGGTCTGTCGACTGCCTTACTTTCTTCTTTTACCAATAATACGGCCGTTGTGGTGTCATTAATTGGTGCTATCAAGCGTAATCAACGTCACGCGCCTTCTCGCCTTTTAATTCCTCTTTCTTATGCGGCTATTTTAGGTGGCACACTTACGCTTATTGGCACATCAACCAACCTAATTATTAATAGTTTTGTCGAAGATGCTGGTTTACCGAGTTTAAGCTTTTTTGCTCCGACTGCGATTGGTTTAGTTGTACTTGCTGGCGGGTTATTAATTTTAATCCCACTAAGCTATTTATTGCCGCAATATGATGATGGTAGTCAAGATGAGTTACCTTACTTTTTAGAAGCTCGGGTTGAAGGGGCTTCTCCTTTAGTGGGTAAATCGATCAGTGAGAATAATCTTAGAGCTTTACGTAAACTATTTTTAGCGGAAGTGATTCGAGAAGGAAGAACGATCACTTCTGTTGATCCTGACATGATATTACTTGCTGGTGACCGGTTATTGTTTTGTGGTGATATAGAAAGCGTGACCACGTTACAAGAAATTAATGGATTAACTTTATTTGGTCAGCATCATTTAAATGGTCAGAATTTAATTGAAGTGGTTGTCAGTCAGTCGGCTTCTATTCGTGGGAAAAGTATTAAATCGGCACATTTTAGAGAGCGTTTTGATGCCGTTGTTGTTGCTATCCGTAGAGGGCATGAGCGCCTTGAAGGCGGGCTAGGGAAAATAGAATTACAAGCTGGGGATACGTTAGTTCTTGTTCCTGGGAAAAACTTTGAACAAAGTAAACAACAGCTTAAAAGAGAATTTGTCATTATTAGTGATTTAGATTCTGCCGCAAAGTTGGATGGTGATAAAAGCACCTTTGTTCTATTAGGATTCGCGAGTGTTATCGCTGCGGCCTTATTGGATGTATTTCCGATCATTAAAGGGTTGTCAGTTTATTTATTAGCGATGTTTGCGTTTGGTATCGTGAGCTTAGGTGAATTACGTCGTCGCTTTCCTATTGATATTGTTGTGATTGTTGGTGCGGCATTATCTATTGCTCAGTTAATGTTATCTTCTGGTTTGTCGGTTCAATTAGGTGACATGTTTATTGAATTATTTAATGGCTGGGGGGTGATGGGGGCATTGATTGCGGTTTACCTTATTACCTTAGTATTGACTGAATTGATCACCAATAATGCAGCGGCTGCGCTGGCATTCCCCATTGGCTATAGCATGGCACTTGGTTATGGTGTTGATCCTATGCCATTTATTATGGCGGTATTGTTTGGAGCGAGTGCTAGCTTCATTTCCCCTTATGGATATCAAACCAATTTATTAGTTTTTAGTGTTGGTAATTACACTTTGCTTGATTACGTAAAAGTAGGGTTGCCAATGTCAATTATTTATTCGGTGTTAGTGCTGTCTTTAATCCCTCACTTTTTCCCATTTTAATTCAAGGATGATATATGACTACGGAACAAACGAAAGAGCGCCAAGTAGTGAACGATGAAAATGTGGTTTGGCATCAATATTCGGTGACAAAAGAAACTCGCTCTGGTCTTAAAAAACAAAAGCCAGCGGTTCTTTGGTTTACGGGATTATCGGGAGCGGGTAAATCAACCATTGCTGGTGCATTGGAGGTGAAGCTTGCCGAACTTGGTTATCACACGTATTTATTGGATGGTGATAATGTTCGTCATGGTTTATGTAAAGATTTAGGCTTTTCTGATCACGATAGGCAAGAAAATATTCGTCGTATTGGCGAGTTGGCAAAATTGATGTCTGATGCGGGGTTAATCGTATTAAGCGCCTTTATTTCACCGCATCGAGCGGAAAGACAAATAGTCAGAGAGTTATTGCCTGAAAATGAATTCTTAGAAGTGTTTGTCAATACATCACTTGATGAATGTGAAAAACGAGACCCAAAAGGATTATACAAAAAAGCACGGGCAGGAGAGATAAAACATTTCACGGGGATTGATTCTGATTATGAACAACCGCTAAATCCTGATATTGATTTATTGGCTGGTACACAATCGATTGATGAGTTAGTAGAGCAATGCTTGGCGGTATTAAAAGAAAAAAATATTATTCAATAAGCACAAGCAGCAGGAGATGTTTTTCTTCCTGCTGTTTGTGATGCTATACCATGGTTGATATTGATGTTTTTACATCAGTTTCAACCATGAATTTTTGGCTTAATAAACCGGTTAAACTGTCGTAATAACTGTCATTAGGTTTATTACCAAGTAATTTACACAGCTCTGCGCCAGTAGGACTAAAGCGGTAATAAATTAACCTTGATCCTTTTTGCATCGGTTTAATTGCTAATTGTTTACCTTGATAGTGCAAAGGTAGCGCGGGTTCAAATTCAATTTCCCCAGATTCTAATTCCGTTCCTAGCAGTAAGCCGAGATCAATAAGCAGCAATAAACTGGAATAAGGTAATTTGTAATTACCTAGATGTATTAACTGCGGGCCTTCTGTTTTGTAGAGAGTAAATAAAGTACCTGCGCACTTATAACCAAGTAATAATTTTTTGCTGTTGTCTTGTCCAAAGCTACACGCTAATGAGGCCGCTCGTTGAAATGTTTGAGCCTCACGCTGTGTCATGTCCTTTAATACTTTCAATGCTTTCATGGATGTTGCTCCGGGAGAGACAACCTCTTGTTTGAAAATTTGACTCCATAGACGTTGCATTGATGGGTCATGAATGTCTTTTGCCATTTCAAAGAAGCGATGAAGCCAATCAGGATCAGGATCTCCAGCGGTTTCATCACTACAGTAACCATGTGCGTATTTTATTATTTGCTCTAAATTATTTTGCTGTTGTTCTCGTAGTAACTTCTCTCTATAAATAGCCCGTTTTAATAGAGTTTCTTCTGGTTTTGGTGCTTGAAGCTTTGCACCAAGCCCTTGTTTAATCGCAATTTCTTTAAGGCGTCGTTCACTGCTTACTACGTAATGTTCTTTTTTATGTGTCGCTTTTTCTTTGCTGTTTTGGGCGTCATTAACGATGACATTTTTTTTATTATCCATGGGTACGCCTAACGTCGATTAACACTGTCTGTTTTATATAGTATCGGTAACTAAAGATAAAAACTTTAATCTAAGGAAAGTAATGAGAATTTTTTTGAAAAAAAGACACGAAAAGGAAATAAATAAAAGGATGAATAAATGATAATGATTTGTTAAAATTAAGTGAGTTTTATAATTTATCAGTGAGGTAGTGATGGGAGATATAAATCTAAAAAAAGTGTTATTTAGTGCAGTTTTAATTGTTAGCTATACCGTTGCGCTAGTTTATCTCTCTGGGTTTATATAAATCATCAAGATAAACCAGCGTTAATGAGTTGATATTAGTTATTCATCATCATATTCTTCTAAGCGAACCCCATCAATAAGATAGCCTGTTTCTGCGAGTTCACTGTCTATCGTTTCTGTTTTTAATGTACCTACGATATAAACGACATCCCACAGTTGTTGAATTGGCGCCCCTTTTTTAAATTTCACATAAATAATTTGATTGGGTGGCGGCGGTGGCACATGAATGCAGGCACCAAAATAAGGCACTAATAAAAATTCAGTAATCATTTTATCATCCCCTTCTAATGGAATAACAAAGCCTGGAATTTTTACCATACTGCCATTTAATTCTTGCCTAACACCACCAACAAGAGATTGTTGCATTTGCGCGCCATTATGATTTACTTTAGGCATTCCTATCGCATCAAATTGATGTCTTTCCTGCTCTGGAACTAAATCAATCCAATCTAATTTCAATACCTCATCACTAAATGCACTAAAGGGCAAAAGTAATAATAAGCAAAGTAAGAGTTTCTTTTTCATTATTTATCCTTAAAGTCTTATTGTCATACCATCACTTAATGAGTGGCGATACGCTTGTATTGCTGGAATAACACCAATAATAAAACCAGAGCACAAGACGAGTGCGAGTAATTTTAATTCATAAAGTGTGGGTAAGGTGAGCTCTATCGCAATGCCGTAATACTGCTGAATGATTGGCTGCAATATGCTTAATGAGAGGTAAAGACCTATTAGGCCTACGATGATCCCAAAGCTTGTAATGACAACTGCTTCGCTTACTAATAATATAAAAATATGTTTAGGCTGCGCTCCCATCGCTCTTAAAATTGCCATTTCTCGGCGTCGTTCTTGAAGGCTAGTGAGTAGGCTGGTGAGCATTCCCATTAATCCAGCGGCAACCACAAAAATAGAAACAGCTAATAGCGCTTGCTCAGCAATTGACATCATTCCCCATAATTCGTGTAAAGCAATACCTGGTAAAATGGCACTAAGTGGTTCTTTGGTATAGTCGTTAATGTAGCGCTGCAATGCAAATGTTTGAATTTTTGATTTTAGACCAAGCATAAATGCCGTAATTTCGGTTGGTTCAAATTTTTGTTTTTCTAATATTTTAGCATCGGGTGTATTTCCTAAGTGCGCACCGCTTTCCCATCCAACATGGATGGCAGAAATTGCACCTAAAGACACATGTAACGTTTTATCTACTGGCGTCCCTGTTGGCTTTAAAATACCAACAACCGTAAAGGGCAGCTTATCGTGACGGGTAAATGATTTATCACTAATACCATGAGCAATAACGAGCTTATCACCTAAATGATAATTTAATTTTTGTGCCACATCGGCGCCTAATACGACATCAAATAAATCGTCGAATGGCTTTCCTTCTTTAAAAGCCAGTGGTTGTTTTTTTCCATATTGATAAAAGCGAAAATAATCTTGATTCGTTCCCATGACTCGAAATCCTTTATGGGAATCTCCAAGAGAGATTGGTATTGACCATTTCACTGCCCGCTGGCTGATTATTTCTTGATAGCTTTTCCAATCAATATTATTTGTCGCGTTACCAATGCGAAAAACAGAGTAAAGCAAGAGGTTCACTTGACCTGAACGTGCGCCAACAATTAAATCTGTGTTTGATATGGTATTTGCAAAGCTTGTTTTAGCTTGGGTACGAATACGTTCAACACCGACTAATAACATGACAGAGATAGCGATAGTAGCAACAGTAAGTAATACCGTGGTCTTACGGTTTTTAAGGCTTTTCCAAGCCAATTGCAAAATGCCTATCATGAGTATTCTCCCGCGGTGTTTAAGGTTCTTAAATCAATACTTTGATCAAATAAAGACTCTAAACTTGGGTCATGACTGACAAATAACAAACTAGACTGACTGTTTTCACATTCATTCATGAGTAATTTAATAAAGGCGAAGCGTGTTTCATGGTCGAGGGCTGAGGTCGGCTCATCGGCAATAATAAGTGTTGGCTTCCCTATAAACGCTCTCGCTGCTGCAACTCGCTGTTGTTGGCCAATACTAAGATCAGTAATCGGTCTATCAAAATGAGAATGAGGTAATTGGAGTTGAGTTAACAGGCGTTCCGCTTCTTGGCGTAACTCTTTTTTAGACAATTTGCTTTTTGATGAAAATTGATAAGGCAGCACAACGTTATCAATTACGGATAGGTAGGGAAGTAAATTAAATTGTTGAAAAATATAACCGATATTATCCGCTCTAAAACGATCTCTTTGGTTCGATGATAAATGGTTAATATCAGTACCATTAATGATAACGGATCCTGACGTGGGAGAAACTATTCCGGTTAACAAACTTAATAGTGTTGATTTACCGCTGCCGCTTGGCCCTTTAATAAATAGCTTATTACCCTGTTTTTGTGAGAAAAAGGGAATGTTAATCGTTAGCTCTTTTTGATTAGGCCAATGAAAAGTGAGATCGGATAATTCAATAATATTCATCGTAATTATGGCGATGTTACCATCGCCATACCTAAGCTATAGAGTGATAATCGGAGAATTTGGAGTTAACGTATCAGCTTTTTGTCCCGCATCACCTAAATATTGAATCGTCATTTTTTGAGTGTGCGTGAAATGAGTGAACCATTGAGTTTCAATGTTATCTAGCTTCGATATTGCTTCACAATGATATTCATATTGAGCGTTAAATTCTCCGTGCTTGCTATGTTCTTTGTGGTGTTCACCATCATGCTGGTCGTGGTCGTGGTCGTGGTCGTGTGGCGTTAAATTATGAGAGACATGGGCTTCTTCTAAAGTACATTTAGCTTCTGCTGGTAATGTAAAAATAACACTTGGATTATTTAGTGTTTTTACGGCCTCAGATAGAATTCGTTTTTGTGTGTCATCTTTCGGTGCGTGCTCAAAGCCCACAACATCAGCGCCTGGTGCTGTGATTTCAAATAACAGATGATCGCCATCTTGAGCGATGTTTGTTTCGACTACGCCATGAACATGAGCATCGTGATGACGATGTTCACTTTCATGTTGCTGATCTCCATCGTGCGCGTGGTCATGCGTATTTGCATTCGCAGCATTAGAAATTGAAAATAAAGAACTTGAAATGGCAAGGCTAAGTAGTATTTTTTTATTACGGATAAGCATAATGGCTTCCTATTATCTAAGAGTTATAAATGAATTAATGTATTTATTGAGTTAGAGAATAGAAAAAGGAGGCGCACGTGAATGTACGGTGATAGATGAAGGGTTACTATTTTCCACACTAGTAAATGTAGACGATATTATTAATTGAGGGATTATTGGAAGAGAAGCAACATGGGCAGTAATTCCTGACCCAATGGAGTGGAACATTTGGCAATGGTGATTTTCATGGTGCTGTATATTGGTATCAATTTGATGATTAGCAACCAAAATACCAAACAGCGCGAGAAGTATGACTAAACTCCAATTTAACCAGCGCTGTTTAGTAAAGAAATACGATTGCATTATACTGCCCTAATTGAATGAGTAGTAAATGTAATAATATAACATTTCATAAGCAAGTAATTTGTTTACAATTGAGCGTGAATTAATGAGATAACTTGCTTGATTTCGTCAGATGTTAATTTTCCTTCTTTCACAAAAAGAACATTACCTTCTTTATTTTGAACGATAATTGCAGAGCTTTCTGGCTGAAGACCCCACGTTTTTGCTGCGGTTCCATTTTCATCAAGAACCATCGAAGACCATGAGAACTCTTCTTTACTTTCTTCAGCAGAGGACTTTACAAATCCCCCAGTACCCCAAATGGAATCGTCTTGATTAATAATCGTTGTCGTTTGATATTGTGTTTCAGGGAACTTTTCTAATGTAATGGCACTCATAAGCTCAGTATTCATTGCTTTAGCGCTACTTCGACCAGCAATCGCTTGTAATACTCGAACCTTACCTTTTAACTGTTCTGAATCCCAAGGTTGATAGGTTGCCGCGGAATCTTCAAAAAAGATTTCACCGTAATTATCAATGGAAACAGTAGGTACTGTTTTGTTCAATGTAATGTTATGAGCAAAACCGAGTGTTGGTAATAAGCAAGCGGCAAGAGTAAGTAGGGTGATCTTTTTCATTTTAGTTATCCTTAGAAATTGTTGATGTAGTTTAGTTCAGCAGTGCTTAAAAAGCGATTCGACCAGTTTTCTTATAAATGAATATTGGTTAATAAACAGTAAAGTCCAGCTTGAGGTATGCCGTTTTGTACACTATAATGTTACGGAAATGTTTCGATAACATTACTTTAGATAAGATACGCCTGAATGACGGTTGTGTATTTTGATGGACTAAAATGAAACCTTGTACGGATTATTGAGGTATGGCTATGTTTAGAAATTTTAAGGCTTATAGACCACTGCAAGTGGCACGTTTCGTAAAGATTCTCTTTAAAGGGCAAATTCATATTGAAGGCGTAGGCACTTTTGATTTTGATGAAGGAAGAATATTAATGCCATCTTTAGAGAATAAAAGAATGTTGTCTGTTATGAGTGAGGTAAACCAACATATTCGCCAGCTTTCTCTGATGCCTGCATAGTAGCGTAATGAAATTATTAATAAAAAAGGTGCTCAATAATGGGCACCTTTTTTATGCTATAAAAAGAATTAAAGAAAACACACGCCAGTTCCGCTTAATCCACAGTAACCATTTGGATTTTTGGCTAAATATTGTTGATGGTATTCTTCTGCGAAATAAAAATCATTTGCAGGAGTAATCTCGGTTGTTATTGGTTCTTCTATTCCCTGTTGAGATAGAGCGTGTTGGTATTGTTTTTTCGTGTGTGTTGCTATTTCTTGCTGGTTTTTATCATAGGTGTAAATAACGGATCTATATTGAGTTCCAATATCATTTCCTTGGCGCATTCCTTGGGTTGGGTTATGCGTTTGCCAAAAAGAGTGAAGCAATTCTTCTAAGGAAATGAGCGCCGGGTTAAAAACTACTTTGACGACTTCTACGTGGTCAGTTGAACCTGAGCAAACGTCTTTGTATGTTGGGCTCTTGGTTTTACCACCGCTGTAACCTACTGCTGTGGAGTAAACGCCAGTTAGTTTCCAAAATAAACGTTCAGCACCCCAAAAGCATCCCATGCCAAAGAGTATTTGCTCACAACCAGTAGGAATTGATTCTATATCATGCTGAGAAATAAAATGTAGTGGCTGTACTGTGTGTTTTTCCATCGTCATGTCGCATCCTTTAACTGAGTAATTTAGAAGACATTTGCCTTGTGCTACTCTATAAAACGAGTAAATTACCATGACATATAATGCATAACTGAATCAATAGAATAATTATAAGTATGACCAAGAAGTTATCCCTCTTTTTTACATTTTGTTTGTTTGCCATTTCATCTAACGTGTCGGCAGAAACAGAGTTGGATATAGAGGGTTTAGAAGGACCTTTACTGAGTAATGTAGAAGCTTACATCTCAGGTATTCCAGAAGAGGATTATTCTGTATCTCTTCGTTTCCAAGCTCGCCTTGAAGAAAGTACGACTGATGCTTTAAAAGCGCTGGGTTATTACCAACCCGTGATCACCTTTACTATTGAAGGTGAAAAATCAGATCACACACTTATTATGACTGTTGAAGAAGGCCAACCCGTTGTTATTTACGTCAGTGATATCATTATTACGGGTGAGGCAAAGAACGATATTGACTTTACTAATGCGGTTGATAATTCAGGACTCAATTTAGGGCAAGTTTTGAACCATGGTCGATACGAAAGTTTAAAAAGTACACTGCAAAATCTAGCGTTAAGAAAAGGGTATTTTGATGGTGAATTTTCGGTTAACCGTTTAGAAGTTGCTCCTGGAAGACATCAAGCAATGGTTCGTTTACATTATGATAGTGGTAAGCGTTATAGTTTTGGTGAAACGACGATCGATGGAAGTCAAGTTGAAGAGAAACGAGTGCGTTCAATAATACCTTTTGAGCCTGGTGACCCTTATCTTGCTAGTCTGGTTGGTGATTTAAATCAATCCCTTTCAAATACTGAATGGTTTTCATCCGTTTATGTTGAACCTGATTTAGATGCTGTCGGTGAAACTCATCAATTACCAATGAAAGTTCATGTCTCTCCTCAAGTTAGAAATCAATTAGAAACCAGTATCGGTTATTCGACAGATGTCGGCGCGAGAGGGAAAATTCGATGGAAAAAACCGTGGTTAAATAAATATGGTCACAGTTTAGATACTGCACTTTCTATCTCTAAGCCAGAGCAAGAAGCTACGATCTCTTATAAAATCCCTTTAGAGCAAGTATTAAAGGATTATTACATTGTGAAGTATGGTCTGAAAAATGTAGATAATCGAGATACTGACAGTTTGGAGTCGAATTTAGCGTTTGAAAGGCATTGGGTTTATGACTCTGGTTGGCATCGCACTATTTATACTCGTTTCTTGTATGAAGAATTTACGCAAGGCATCCAAGATGGGACTGCTTGGCTAGTGCTTCCTGGTATATCATTCTCTAAAAGTCGTACTCGTGGTGGAACAATGCCGATGTGGGGGGATAAAAAAGCATTCACTATTGAAGGTACTGATGAAGCATTAACGTCAGACGTAAGAATGCTTCGCCTACAAGCCCAAGGGGCGATTGTTCGTAGTATTGGGGAAAACCATCGAGGCGTGGCACGAGCCGATATTGGAGCAATATATACCGATGACTTCTACAAATTACCCCCATCGATTCGATTCTTTGCTGGTGGTGATAATAGTATTCGTGGTTACGGATATGAAGAAGTATCACCAAAAGACAGCAGTGGTTATTTAACTGGCGGACAATTTATGGCAACAACCAGTCTTGAGTATCAATATCGAGTTGTGGGTAATTGGTGGTTGGCGACATTTATTGATTATGGTGATGCTTGGATAACAACCCCAGATTGGAAAACGGGCGCCGGTTTAGGCATACGATGGGCTTCTCCTGTGGGACCTGTTCGACTTGATTTTGCGTGGGGATTTGATGCTGAACCTGGTGATGAATTTAAAATCCATTTTACGTTAGGACCTGAAGTATGAGTTCCTTATCGGTAAATGAAGAACAAGATAAGCCGCAATTAAAGAAAAAGCGTCGTTTTAGTCGATACTGTATTTGCTTAGCCTTGTTTGTTCCAACAATTATCCTCGTGATTTTATTGTTAGTCGGTGCATTGGTTTTTACAAACTCAGGCTTGAAGTTAATTATTTGGGGGGCTGAAAAAGCGGTACCTGAACTTTCAATAAAAAACATAGATGGAAGTTTAATTCCGGAATTTACTCTATCAGAGGTTAAGTATCATAATGATGAGCTACTTAACGCTGATATTTCTCGTTTTCATTTTGGGTTAACGGCAAAGTGTTTATTGGTTCCTTCACTTTGTATTGATGACATTACGATTGACGGGCTTGTTTTGGATTTTCCTCAATTACCCACCTCGCCAGAAGACGAAGCGACTAAAGCACCTACAAATAATGAGCTGCTTTCAATTCCTATCCCTATCAACATCACCAAGATCTCGATTAATAATATAGATGCTACTGTTTTGGGTAATCGTATTCAGTGGGATAGTTTTTCTACTGGGATTAAAATATATAAGAGTGATTTGACCATTACACCTTTGCAATGGAATCGAATTAATTTACAGCTTGCTGAGAGTGAAAAAGAAAAGACGAAATCGAAAGATCCCGCAGATAAAGTCTCGGATACCCCAATTGTTTTACCTGATGTTTATGTTCCATTAAATATAAAGGTAGAGCAGTTTTCACTTCGTGATTTTGTGTTACAACAGGAAGCGCCAGTTAAAATCAATCAGCTTGACTTTAAAGCCAATATTGGTGAGAACGATATTAAGGTTAATGATTTTTATCTTGATACACCACAAGTTAATTTGTCTTTAGATAATGAAATATCTTTACAAGGTGATTACCCATTAACATTAAATGCGAATGCGGTAATAAAGGAAACGGAATTAAAAGGTCATAAAGTAACGATTACAGCCAAAGGGAGTGTTGCAAACTTAGAGGCATCTCTTGATCTTGCTGGGGGATTGAAGGCCAACGTTGAAGCAAATATTCATCCTCTTGAGACAACATTACCTTTTGATGTTCATGTGTATAAAACGGAACTTTATTGGCCGTTATCTGGTGTAAAAGAATTTAAAGTAAGCGTGCCTAATATAAAAGCAGAAGGTGACCTTAACCAATACAAGTTTGCGAGTGCTCTATATATAGAGGGAAAAACAATACCGCAAACAGATTTACGTTTAGAAGGTAAAGGCAATTTAGAAAAAGTTGAGCTTTATGACTTTATGGCGGATACATTAGGGGGAAGTATTTCTGGTAGTGCGGAAGCCGATTGGGCTTCTTTAGTTCATTGGAAAGCTGATGTATATCTTCAGAATATTCAACCAGGTTTACAATGGCCAGAAGCAGAAGGTGACATTAGTGGCGAATTAGTCACCTCAGGCAGTTTAACAAAAGAAGGTGGTTGGAAGGTTACCGTGCCAACCATCGATATTAATGGCATTTTTAGGGAGTACCCATTAATTATAGAAGGGTCGCTAAAAGCGGATGATGTTAAAGGTTTAGGAGAACCGTCCCTCGAGGTTGCACAATTAGCACTACATCATGGGGATAACGGATTAACGATTTCGGGTTCTTTAGATAAAGAATGGGATCTTAATGTTGATATAGACTTTCCTGAATTATCTGACAGCGTACCAGATGTTCATGGGCAGTTAATGGGAAATGTAGCCTTAACCGGAAAAGTAACAGAACCTAAAATTAACGTAGATATAAATGCGGTAGAATTTCAACTGCCTCAAAAAACCACACTAAATAAAGCGTCTATTAAAGGTTACGTTGTTCCTATGCCTGCAATTGATGCGGATCTTAGTATTAAATTACTTGGTGGTAAATATAAAAAACAAACACTTAAAGATTTAGTGGTTCGCTTTAGTGGTAAAGAGCATAATCACAAATTACAAATTGATTTAGATTCTAATGTTATTCAATCGCATCTTTTATTTAATGGTTCTCTTGAACGTAAAAAAGGGTGGAAAGGTGAATTAAGTAAAGCTGATGTTGTTACTGAAATTGGTCCATGGAAGTTAGATAAAAAAGCTTCGCTTGCTTATGATATCCAAAAGCAAGAGTTATTCGTTCAAGCTAACTGTTGGAGTCAGGGAAAAACATCGTTGTGCCTAAATAAAGATTTAGTCGCTGGAAACTCAGGCAGTGCTGATGTGAGCATTAAACATTTTGAATTCAGTAAAATTAAAAAATTCTTACCAGAAGAAACAAACATAAATGGTGAGGTTAACCTTGATGCATTAGCGAAATGGGCGGTAGGGAAACCTCCTTATGTAAAAGCGTCATTGTATTTACCAAAAGGAAATATAGAGCAAGAGATGGAAACCCCTCTTATTGTTGGTTGGGATAAAGTAAATGTTAATGCTGAAATGAAAAATGATGAGCTAAAGAGTGATTGGCTTATTGCATTAACAAATAACGGCGAATTAAAAGGTGAGATGACGGTTAATCAATTAACTGGTTCTAAAAAACTTAATGGTTACTCCAATATTAATACCGTTTCATTAGCTATGCTTGAACCTATTTTAGGAGAGTATAGTCAATTAGAAGCAATGGTGAATTCGAGTATTAAGGTCTCTGGGCCGATAGAACATCCTAAATTATTCGGAGACCTTAGTGTTGATAAAATAAAAGTGAAGGGTGAAATATCTCCAGTTGACATAAGTAATGGCAATATCAATATTCTTTTTGGTGGCCACAGTGGAAAATTGACATCTTTGATCACTACATCTGACGGGGATCTACATTTAAAAGGGTTTGGTGATTGGTCAGCATTAGACGCTTGGAAAGCAGGGTTGGATGTCTTTGGTAATGAGTTGCAAGTTAACGTCCCTCCAATGGTGAAGTTAAAAGTTAAACCAGACATGAAAATTAGAGTAATACCGACATTGGCGAAAATTACAGGCTCTATTGAGATCCCTTGGGGACGGATAGTCGTGAAGGATTTACCAGAAAGTGCAATTGGTGTATCAAAAGATGAAATTATCTTAGGTGATAATCTAAAACCAATCGAAAGTAACACGTCATTACCTATGGCAGTGGAAACCGATATTGATCTCAGCATTGGTGATGATGTTTTGCTTTCTGCTTTTGGTTTAGAGGGTGGATTAGTAGGAAAGTTAAATATTACTCAAAAAAATAAAGGTCCGTTTATTTCGGGTGAAATTAACATTGAAGACGGAACCTATCGTTCATTTGGCCAAGATCTACAAATCACGAAAGGAAAAATATTATTTAATGGACCGGCAGATCAACCTTATGTTGATATTGAAGCAATTCGCAATCCAGATAATACAAAAGATGATGTTGTTGCTGGTGTAAAAGTGAATGGACCAGCGGATACACCTAAAGTTGAAATTTTTTCATCACCAAGCATGCCGCAAGCAAATGCGTTGTCTTATCTATTGAGAGGGCAGGATATCGATAGTGATTCTGGTGGTAATGCCATGACGACCACACTAATTGGATTAAGTTTAGCAAAAAGTGGCAAGGTGGTGGGGGAAATAGGTAAAGCATTTGGTGTTCAAGATTTACAACTTGATACCGCAGGCTCTGGTGGTGATTCACAAGTGACGATCAGTGGTTATATCGCACCAGATTTACAAGTTAAGTACGGTGTGGGGATATTTAATTCTCTTGGTGAGTTTACATTAAGGTATCGTATTGTCAGCGATCTTTATATAGAAGCGATTTCTGGACTAGATAATGCGGTAGACTTAATTTATCAGTTTGAATTTAACTAATGAAATGCGCCAAATGTGGATAACTTTGTGGGTAACCTGTTTTAAGCTTTAGGGTAAAAAATTATAAGTTATCTATCGAATAAAACATCACCAAACAGTAATAAAAAGTGAATTTAATGCTTGCTAATGTGAAGCGTCTCTCTATAATGCGACCTCACTGACACGGAGCACTCAACGTAGAGCTGCAAAGGGTTGGTAAGAAAAACGGTTAGGAAATTAAATAGCAAAAAGTGTTTGACACTGAAGCTTAATTGATTAAAATGACCGTCCTCTTCACAGAAAGGCTGAAACGCTTTGAAAGTAGAAGAGATGCTCTTTAAAAATTTGAAACCTATTAATCTGTGTGGGCACTTGTGAGTTGATAATCACTAGTTTGCTTTTACTTTTCGAAGTGAATGCAAACAAAAATAATCAATGAACTGAGTGACTACACAAAATTACTTTTA
>NZ_CAWPRC010000148.1:0-52850 GCF_963890165.1 Aliivibrio sp. SR45-2
CACGGCGCCTTTACCTGATGATCGCATTGAGCGACGTATCAATAATACCTGCCGCCGTCTACTTACCTCTCCTGGTCAAGTTAGCAGTGGTGAAATAAAAAGTGCTCTCCATTCAATGCAAGCGTTAGTCGAGCACTACTTTGCATTTAAAAATCATAATCGACATACACAACATCGAATTCATGATGATCTCTTCTTTGGCCAAAAAACCGAAGGTATCTCATTAACCCAATTTATTAATCAAAACAAAAGCAAACAAACCAAACTATTACTGCTTGGTTTACTTAATACGTATTTAAGAGCAAAAGGACCGAATGTCCTCAAACCATCAGCTCGACCTCTAATGATAGTGGAAGATCCCGAGGGGCGATTACACCCAACCCAACTAATACAAGCATGGACATTGCTTAATCATATTCCCATGCAAAAAATATTAACAACAAACAGCAGCGAGCTACTGAGTACCGTTCCCCTTTGCTCGATACGTCGTTTGGTTCGAGAATCTGACTCCACCTCTTGCTATTCAGTCTCTCCGACCTGTCTTTCTAAAGACGATTTACGTCGAATTACTTTCCATGTCCGATTCCAACGATCAAATGCCTTATTCGCTCGTTGTTGGTTACTAGTTGAAGGGGAAACTGAAGTTTGGTTGTTTAATGAAATGGCACGAATTTTAGGTTATAACTTGGCAGCAGAAGGCATTCAAATCATCGAATTTGCACAATCAGGATTAAAGTCACTCATAAAAATCGCAAAAACCTTACACATTGAATGGCATGTAGTGACCGATGGTGATCCCGCAGGGAAAAAATACGCGTTTGCGGTAAAAAGTCAGTTAGATAATGAACACCAACGTCACCGTTTAACGGAGCTTCCACATAAAGACATTGAACATTATTTATATCACCATGGTTTTGAGCCCTTATTTAGAGAGCTTTCAAATACATCGGTAGATCAACCTGTGCCGCCTAAAAAAATCATTATAAAAACACTAAAAAAATACGCTAAGCCTGATTTAGCCTTGGCGATAGTGCAATACTGTGAAGATAATGGACCCGAAAGTATTCCACTCCTTCTACGTTGGACACTAAAACGAACATTAACCATGGCAAAAGGCCAAGGCTAATGTTCGTTTTATAAGAAACAAAAAACGCCAACAACTTCTCAGTTATTGGCGTTTATTTATTGATAAGATGTCGTGTTATTTATTGCGACGAGCAGTGACTGCATTCGCAAGTTGATGAAGTACTGTTTCTGTATCATCCCAACCAATACAAGCATCAGTAATAGATTGGCCGTAAGTTTCAACTTTGCCATTAACAAGATCTTGACGACCTTCCACTAGGTGACTTTCAATCATCACACCAAAAACAGCGTCTTCACCGCCAGAGATTTGGCCACAAACATCATCCGAAACAATCATCTGACGCTTAAAGTCTTTTGAGCTATTAGCATGACTGAAATCAATCATCACTTTCTCAGGTAAACCAGATGCCGCAAGTTGCTCTTTAACTGGTTTTACATGTGCAGCGCTGTAATTTGGCTCTTTACCACCACGTAAGATGATATGGCAATCAGGGTTACCCGCGGTTTCAATAATCGCAGAATGACCGTATTTAGTTACTGATAAGAAATGGTGAGAAGACCCAGCAGAGCGAATCGCATCTGTTGCTATCTTGATATTACCATCAGTACCATTTTTAAAACCAACAGGACAAGACAGGCCAGAAGACAATTCACGGTGAACTTGTGATTCTGTTGTACGAGCACCAATCGCTCCCCAACTGATTAAATCAGCCATGTACTGTGGTGTGATCATATCAAGAAACTCACCCGCGGTTGGCAGTCCCATATCAGTAAGATCAAGCAAGAGCTTACGTCCCATACGAAGGCCATCATTCAGTTTAAATGAATCATCCATGTATGGGTCGTTAATTAGACCTTTCCAACCAACGGTTGTACGAGGTTTTTCAAAATAAACACGCATAACAATTTCAAGGCGATCGCCTAATTCATCACGCAATGTTTTTAACTTAGCGCCATATTCTAGTGCGGCTTCAGTATCATGAATTGAACACGGACCAATAATAACAAGTAGACGGTCATCGTCACCTTGTAGAATATTATGAATTGATTGACGAGATTCAAACACCGTCTTAGCAGCCGTATCTGTCGCAGGAAATTTTTCTAAAATCGCAACAGGGGGTAAAAGTTCTTTTACTTTGTTAATTCGTACATCATCAGTTTGATACATTATTATGCTTCCGTCTATTTATGCAGCATATACTCTGTATACTGCATGTTTATTCTCCATCCTGTTAACGTAACGTGTCTTCTTCTGTTGTGCAATGGTTAATTTAATATAAATAAGTCTCTCAGTTAAGATTTAACCTCAAGTGTACATAACACCCAATATTGTTTAAAATTCATCCACCAAAAAAGATTCACTTCTTTAGCCTTATGAATATGTTAGAGTAAGTTTAAGAACTAAGAAAAAGGATGTATTGTGAGCCGTCAAAATACACAGACTAACTCCGTGATTACTTTTAAACACGTAGAAAAGTATTATGATCAATTCCATGCTTTAAAAAACATTAACCTCTCTATCGCTCAAGGCGAAAAAGTGGTTATATGCGGCCCTTCTGGTTCTGGTAAATCCACTCTGATCCGCTGTATTAATACGCTAGAATCCATTGAATCTGGAGAGTTATCTGTTTTTGGTCAACCCGTGTCAACAAAGCAGCAGTCTAAAGGTCAAATTGGCATGGTGTTTCAACATTTCAATTTATTCCCACATTTAACGGTATTAGAAAATCTGACACTAGCACCCATCAAAACCTTAAAACTCTCTAAAGCTGAAGCCAATAAACGTGCCTTGCATTATTTAGAGCGCGTTAACATTGCAGAGCAGGCGAATAAATTCCCCTCTCAGCTCTCGGGTGGTCAGCAGCAACGTGTCGCCATTGCTCGCTCATTGTGCATGGAACCGAAAATTCTGTTATTTGATGAACCAACTTCCGCGTTAGATCCTGAAATGATCAGTGAAGTCTTAGATGTTATGTCAAATCTGGCAAAAGACGGCATGACCATGGTCTGCGTTACTCATGAAATGGGATTTGCTAAAAAAGTGGCTGACCGTGTTGTTTTTATGGATGAAGGTGAGATTATTGAAATCGCCGAACCAAATGAATTTTTTGAACACCCAAAACATCATCGTACTCAAACTTTTTTAAACCAAATCTTGAGCTACTAATATGCGCAACTTTATCAACATATTGCAGCCCGTATTTTCCGCTTTACTCCAAATCGCCTTTATTACTCTTGGATTATTCTGGGTATTAAATAGCGGAGCTGAAGCCATGAATTATCAGTGGCAATGGGACCGAGTACCTGATTTCCTCCTTTTTTACGAAGACGGTGAATGGTTTCCAGCTGAATTAATCGAAGGCTTATTGGTTACGTTACAAATCTCAGGGTTAAGCGCAATAGCAACCTTCGTGATTGCCCTTATTACGGCCTTATTACGCTTATCTGATTCTGTCGTTGGCCGCTCATTGGCCAAAGGTTATATTGAGTTAATTCGAAATACGCCCTTATTGGTGCAAATCTATTTACTTTATTTTGTATTTGGCCCTTATTTAGGATTAGAACGATTCTCTACGGCTATCCTTGCTTTAGCTCTATTTCAAGGGGCTTATACCGCAGAGATTTTACGCTCTGGTTTGGTCAATTTACCTAAAGGGCAATTTGAAGCCTGCCGCTCGCTTGGTTTATCTTCTTTTAATAGCTATCGATACATTATTCTTCCTCAAGTGATTCAAAAAACCTTACCTTCACTCACTAATGAATTAGTTTCTTTAGTAAAAAACTCTTCTATAGTCAGTGTGATGGCGATTTTTGATTTAACAACGGAAGGACGAAACATTGTCGCAGATACCGCAATGCCATTCGAAATTTGGTTCAGTGTCGCCGCTATCTATTTATTAGTTACACTCAGTCTCTCAGGGTTATCTGCCTGGTTAGAGCATAAAATGCATAATTCACATTAATGGAGAACACACAGCATGAAGCGAATATTATTATCTTTTGTTAGCCTATGCCTACTTTTTAGTAGCTCGGCCTTTTCAGAATCAATGACACCCAATGTAGATAAGATAAAAGAACGTGGCACACTTAAAGTAGGTCTCAGTACTTTTGTCCCTTGGGCTATGCGTGATACGCAGGGTAATTTGATCGGTTTTGAAGTCGATGTTGCGAAACGCCTTGCTAAAGACTCTGGCTTAGACATTGTTTTCATACCTACAGCATGGGATGGCATTATTCCTTCTCTGATCTCAGGGAAATTCGATGTGATCATTGGTGGATTAACCATTACTGATGAACGAGCAAAAAGTGTTTTATTTACGACTCCTTATTCACACTCTGGAGTACAAGTTGCTGCAAATAAAAAATTAACGGAAGGCTTTACTCGTGAGCAATTCAATTCTCGCCGTGTAAAAATTGCCGTTCGTCGTGGTGCAGTTACCGTTGCCGCCGTTAGAGAAAGCTTCCCTAAAGCAAAAGTCCTTCAATTTGATGATGATGCTCAAGCGTTTCAAGAAGTATTAAATGGCAATGCTCATGCGGTTGCAGCTTCAACACCAAAACCAGAGTTTGATGCTATCAAATATTCTGATGTGCTTTACCTTCCTTTCAAAGAGCGCCTTTCTGAAGGAAATGAAGCTTTTGCTGTACGTTTAGGCGAAGATGATAAAAAAGCATTTTTTGACCAATGGATTAAAGACCGAACTGAAGATGGTTGGTTAAAAGAACGCTACGATTATTGGTTTACTAGCCTAGATTGGCAGTCACAAATAGCGAACTAATGCCAATGCAGCAAAGTAAACATTTTTCACTAAATCGATTAGATTGGATACTACTGGCCATTGTTGCTGGTAGTGTCTCATGGTTATTTCTCAAAGACAGTGGATCATTGACCTACCATTGGCAATGGTCCAAAGCCATTTCTTTACTCTTTACCAGTAAATCTGATGGCTCTCTGCCTTATTTTTTTGATGGGATAATTTCTACATTACGTTTAACGTTTTGGGGAATGCTCTTTGCTATGTTGTTTGGTACTTTATTGGGATTGGGCCGTCGCTCTAACATCACATTTATTCGTGCCCTTTCGAACAGTTATATACAACTGATTCGAAATATTCCTCCCCTTGTTTTTATTTTCATCTTTTACTTTTTTATTGCTAATCAACTTGTGCCTTTATTTGGTTTAGAGCATCTATTACGAGAGCACAGTGGCAATATTAACCCACTTCAGTCCGTTCTATTCGGCCCAGCATCTTTATGGGAAAATCTAATCTCAGGGGTACTTTGTATTGGAATGATCTCTGCTGCTTATATCGGCGAAGTGGTTCGTTCAGGATTAGACGCAATACCAAAAGGACAGCATGAGGCAGCAAGAAGTTTAGGCTTATCAACGTGGCATCGTTATCGCTATATTATTGCACCCCAAGTGTTTAAAGTGATCATCCCTCCTCTTGCAGGTCAGTGTATTTCGTTAGTGAAAGACTCTTCTATTATATCTCTAATATCGATACAAGAATTAACCTTTGTTGGTACTGAAATTGCGAACTCAAGCGGAATGATCTTTGAAATTTGGATCGTGGTTGCTCTCTGTTATTTCATTCTTTGTTTTAGCTTATCTCGCCTGTTTTCGTATTGGGAATCAACAACAGAAAAAGCTCAGGGCTAACCTGAGCTTTTATCTACACCATAATCAACATTTATTGTTATACCGTAAATTTATCCATGATTTTTTCTTGCCTGTTTACGAGTTCTACCTGTTCATTAATCGCTTTTCCTGCGTTTTTAGAAGCGTCATGCACAACAATAGAGAGATCTTTAATGTTCACCGTTTTACCATTTATCTCTTCTGCAACATGGCTTTGCTCTTCTGCTGCGGATGCGATGTGAATATTCATGTCATTGATCAGTTGTATTGTTTCTCTGATCTTTCCTAATGCATTTGCTGTCTGCTTCGCAGTTTCAACAGTTGACTCTGCACTATCTTGACTGCTCGACATCGCAGAAGAGACTCTAGACGCCCCTGATTGTAATTGCTCAATCATTGTCGCTATTTCAGTGGTTGATTGCTGTGTGCGCTTTGCAAGCGTTCTGACTTCATCTGCCACAACCGCAAAACCACGCCCTGCCTCACCCGCTCGTGCTGATTCTATCGCCGCATTCAATGCTAATAAATTGGTTTGTTCCGCAATATCATTAATCACTCGTAAGATAGTACCAATGCTATCCGTTGCTTTCTCTAAGCTCTCAACCTCAACTACCGCTTGATTGATATTCGTTGATAGCCCATGAATGGCTTCAGTAGTTTGTCCAACGACACTCATGCCATGCTCTGTCGCGATATCAGCCTGTTTAGCAAATTCGGCAGCACTCTGTACATTATTGGCGACATCAACCGACGTTGCCGCCATTTCATTCATTGCCGTAGCCAGTTGCTCAAGCTCCATCATCTGTGTATTCATCGCATTAGACGACTCTTGCGCCCCTGCTGAAATTTGCTCTGTACTTTGCATTAACTGATGGCTTAATTGTTTTGTTTCTGTCACCTGAGTTTGTAAATTAATAACAAATTGATTAAACCCTTCCGCTAAAGGCGCAAATTCTGCATCTATCTTTGTATCAAGACGCTGAGTCAAATCCGCGTCACCTGAACTGACATTTTGAATCGCTTTATTTAAATCCTGAATAGGACGAATCAATTTTGTTATAAATACAAGCATCAACATAATAGATAAAATAATCGCAATCACAGAGTAAATCACCGAACTATTTCGTAATTCATTCACGTATTCAAATACTTTATTTTGGTTCAGAACAACACCAACAGACCAATTTTGCCCTTGAATTGGCGTAAAATCGATGTTGTAAGGAATTCCCTCTATTTCTATTTTTTGTATTCCTTCACGAAGACTCACTTTTGGTAAGAACGATGACATGCCTTTGCCATTAAATTTACGGTTAGGATGCGCAATGACCGTTCCATCGTTATCAACGATAAATAAATAACCAGCATCAAACAAGGTCACCTGATTAACTAACTCAGCTAACGAACCTAAACTTAAATCAAAGAATATTGCACCAGAAAAAACGCCATTTTCTTTCACTGGCGTTCCAACTGAAACCAATATTTGCCCCGTTGCCGCGTCTTCATAAGGAGCCGTGATAATAGTTTTTCCTTGCTGCTTTGCCGCTTTATACCAACTACGCGTCTTAGGATCATAATTCACAGGTTTCCACGATGGATCATTACTCATAAAGTCACGGCCATCTTCAAATCCAATTCCTGCTAAAATAAACGCTTGTTTCATTTGCGGCTGATTTAATACCTTCTCAATACCTGTCTCACTCGAATCACTCTCTATCATTCGAGTGGCATACTCTGCTAGTAATGTCTTACCTGAAAGTTCAGAACTAACCGTATTGCGCACCCCATTTACAATTTCTAAAATACTTGATTCAACCTGACTCTCTACTTCTTGTTTCATATTGATGTATTGAACGGTACTTAAAACAGCGAGGGTTCCTGTCATTATTAGCGAAAATGCCGCGATTATTTTATGTCTAAACTTCATTAATATTTCCTATATACAGCAATTAAATAGTAGGTATAAAAAATATCATCGCATTACCTTATTTATGCGGTCAAAGTTACATTAACAATTTTGCAACAGCTGTCTCACTATTTAAAACACATAAAAAAACAGCCACTCGATTAAAGTGACTGTTTTAAATGGTTCTTTATTGACATTACTATTTATTATTCAATGGCTTGGATTTCATCGAGTTTCTTTGTATTAACAGTAAATACTCTAAAGATAAAAATAGTATTCATCATTGATAAGACGACTTCACATACAGAAAAAACGAAAGAGAGCGCTGTAGATTTCAAACCAATTAATGCAAAACCATATTCAACCGCCCACATTAAGCCTGTTGTAAAACCAAAGATAATCACTAACCCTTTAAACAGAATCCAATAGTTGTCTTTTGTCTCATGCCAACCGAGCTTAATCGAATCGATGGCCGTTTCTTTATACAATACACAATAAATTTCAGTGAATGAAAAACGTGCCATTAAATACAGTCCAGGCAAGATTAATGCGATAAAGCCCATTAATACTGCAGCGCCTAAAATCATATTCATGAGAACAAAAGAGAACCATGTTTTCGCTGGTATCTGATACAACTGTGAGAACGGTACTCGACGACCATCAAACGAATACGCAATATAAGCCAATATTGCCCCTTTATAGAAAGGATAAATAGTCAGAATAAATAGCATATAAAGTAAAAATTTACCTGACCCATCGTCTTCATTAAAACTTAAAGCGATGCCATTCGTCAGTAATGCAAAAGGCAAAACGAGAATACAAAAGGCAACAAAATGCGTTTTGAAGTAGTTAAAGCTATCCATCAATAAAACTGATAACGCTGGCATCTCTTTCTATCCCTAAATATATGTGTAAATAATAATGGTTTATTACATGAGGATAGCAAATAAAAAACAAACTAAGAAGTCGATTTTAGCTAATCACCGCTAACCTACCGCATTATGATTATTAATAGTTCGAATACACTCCCAATGAAGAATCCGACTTACTGGATTTTGAGGTGTCCTCATAGGAAAAGTAAGAGGTAATATGAGGTCTATACTTAAGTCATCGACGATATCGTTTATTCATAACGAAGAAGAGTAAACCATTGCTACTATTACTTGTGGGTTTATTGTTAGCCAACCAAAAGAGCAATAACAATTAAACGCCAATAAAATCAATAATAACGTAATGAGTACTTATTTATTGTCGATAAAAGCCGAAGATGAACTTCGGCTTATTTCATTTATTTATCGCGATTTGATAAATAGAATTCTTGAAGAATATACATACGCTTAACATCGCAATATTCTCCATTAACAAAGATTTCTTTGATTAAATGACCTTCTTCAAGAAAACCACATTTTTCATATAAATGAATCGCTTTCTCATTATTAACAGCAACATGCAAATACACTTTATGAAGATTTAGAATCGTAAATGCATAATTAAGCGCTTTATGAATCAAAGCTCTCGCATAACCACAACCCTGAAAATCCGGAGCGATAATAATTTGGAACTCAGCATTACGGTGTATTGAATTGATCTCAACCAACTCTACAAGTCCAATCGATTGTTGATCTTTATTTTCAGCAATGAAGCGACGTTCGTTACTGTCATGAATATGCTTACGAAATAAATCTTCAAGTTCATAATAAGATTCATAAGGCTCTTCGAACCAATAGGACATAATCGACCTGTTGTTATTTAACTGATGAATAAATCGAAGATCAGTTTGTTCAAGAGCGCGCAGTCGGATTTCATTATCCATTTTATTTTCCATTCACTAATAAAAATAGTACTCGCAGTGGTGATAATGTTCAGCACGGCTATTTCCAAGAAAATACCACTATTAAGTAAAAACGAAAACATATAAATAAAAATCTATCGATAGAACCACATAAAAACCTAAATTTTATTAGGTCGCTTACCTAGTGCATAAAATTATATTTACGATTAATGAATTCAAGAAGAGAGTTTATAAATAGGTTCTTCAACAATCAAGGTTACAGGCATAAAAAAACCGAGCTACATGAGCTCGGTTTTTATTATTAAATCTTATTAATTAGTCTTCACGAGGTGTGCGTGGAGCACGGCTTGCGCCTGGAGCTCGTTCGCCACGGTGACTACCACGGTGATCGCCACCTTTGTTGCGGTCAAAACGACGTTCGCCACCACGAGCTGCACCAGCACCGCCTTCGCGATTGCCACGGTAACCACCACGGCCTGCACCAGCACCAGCGTTATCACCAGCGCCACCGCCAGTACGAGGACGACGATCAATTGTTAGGTCAACGCCTTCAACAACAACCGCTTTCACTTCGTTTTGACGAATACGTAATTGCTTAAGCTTGCTTGCAACGTCAGAAGACATTTTCTTAGGAAGCTGTACGTATGTGTGACCCGGAGCAAGTTTGATTGCACCGATAGCACCTTTAGTGAAACCAAGTTCGTTAGCTAAAGCACCTACGATGTCTTTAACTTGAACGCCTTGATCACGACCAACTTCTAATTGGTACGTATCGAAATCGTCATTGTTGTATTGACGACGTTCGCCACGGTCAGGACGGTCACCACGATCATTGCGGTCACGACGCTCACCACGTTCAGGACGGTCACCACGATCACCGCGCTCAGGACGACGATTTTTCGAACGTTCTACTGCTGCGATCATTGGATCTGGACCTTTATAGAATAAAGGACGCTTACCTTGTTGACGCTTAAGAAGCATTGCTGCAATTGTTGATGCATCAACTTCTAGAGTTTCCTGAAGCTTAGTGATTAAGTCAGAGAATGCTTCTAGTGCAACGAATTCTTTATCTGCTGCTAATTCAGCACCAAGAACCGCTAGACGAGCTTCTGCAACTTGATCGCGATGTGGAAGTTCGATTTCTACCATTGAAGATTTAGTTACACGTTCAATAGTACGAAGCATACGAATTTGGTTTGTGCGAACTAAAAGAATCGCTTTACCTTTACGTCCAGCACGACCAGTACGGCCGATACGGTGGATGTAAGACTCAACATCGAATGGGATGTCGTAGTTAAATACGTGTGTAATACGAGGAACATCAAGACCACGAGCAACAACATCTGTTGCAACTAGGATATCGATAACGCCACGTTTGATATGGTCAACAGTACGCTCACGTAGAGACTGAGGAATATCACCGTGCAATGCAGCAGCTTTAAAGCCACGAGCAGATAACCAATCAGCTAGACGCTCTGTATCTTGACGAGTACGAACGAATACGATTGATGCATCAGTTTCTTCAGTTTCAAGTAGACGAGACATTGCTTCGTCTTTTTCTACGCCTTTAACAATCCAGAAGTTTTGCGTTACTTGTTCAACAGTATTGTTAGTACCAGCAACATCAACACGAGCAGGATCACGTAGGTAACGGTCAACAATTGTCTTAACCATTGGTGGCATAGTTGCAGAGAACAGGATACGTTGAGCTGTTTCTGGCGCTTTTTCAAGAATCCAAGTTACATCATCAACAAAACCCATTTTTAGCATTTCATCGGCTTCATCAAGGATGAACGTATGAACTTCGCCAAGGTTTAGACGGTCACGGTTAAGTAAATCTTTAACACGACCAGGAGTACCAACAACAATGTGTGCGCCACGGCTTAGGGCACGCATTTGATCAACGATAGAAGCACCACCGTAGATTTCTAAAACTTTAAGACCCTTGATGTTACGACCAAGATTCTTAACTTCAGCAGCAACCTGAATTGCAAGTTCACGCGTTGGAGCCATGATGATTGCTTGTGGGTTATGTTGCTTAAGGTTGATTTTGTTTAAAAGAGGCAAAGAGAAAGCAGCTGTTTTACCAGTACCTGTCTGTGCTTTACCAAGTGCATCACGACCAGCTAATAATAGAGGAATTGATTCTGCTTGGATTGGTGTTGGAGCAACAAAGCCCATTTCATCAAGAGCAGATAATAAAGTTTCTTCTAAAGCCAGTTGGCGAAATTCAGTAATAGTTTCTGACATTGGGATCCCAATAATTAATCATATAAAAACGGTCCCATTTGCTCAGCAAGTTCCATTACACACACAAGCACTCGGGACAGGACGGGTTAATCTCTTAATACAAAAGTGTATGTAAGATGATTAACTCAGGGCGCGGATAATGCCCTAATACTGCAAGAATTACCAGAAAAAATTGAGCAAGTTCACAAATTTAACTCTCTTTTCTTAGTTTAGGCAGTTTTTTGTACGCTAAACACTCTTTTTTATACATTTCAACCAAGTTTTCTAGTAATCAATTAAGTGCGATAGTAAAGTTAGCTCGTTATTTCTCTAACTATATTATGAAGGCTCATGTTTCAAGATAACCCATTACTTGCGCAATTGAAGCAGCAAATACAAGAAAAATTGCCTAAAAAAGAAGGCACAATTAAAGCAACCGACCGTGGTTTTGGCTTCTTAGAATCAGATGACAAGAAAAAAAGCGTCTTTATTCCACCAGCACAAATGAAAAAAGTGATGCATGGTGACAGAGTCATTGCTCTTATTCGTACTGAAAATGACAAAGACCAAGCAGAACCAGATCAACTTGTTGAACAATCAGTTACTCGATTTATTGGCCGCATTCAGATGTTTAAAAAACGTCTACAGGTAATGCCTGATCACCCTAGCCTAAAAAATGCAATAAAAGCAAAAACACGTAAAGGTGTAAATCCAGAAACCTTAAACGAAGGTGATTGGGTTGTTGCTGAGTTAACACAGCACCCATTAAAAGGAGATGACGGCTTTCTATGTGACATCACTCATAAGATCACTGACACCGATGACAAAATCGCGCCTTGGTGGGTAACTCTTGCTCAAAATGATTTACCAAATTCAGAACCTAAAGGCATTGAACATTGGGAAATTAAAGACGACGCTGATTTAGTTCGTGTCGATATGACCGAAACACCATTTGTAACCATTGATGGTTCATCAACCAAAGACATGGATGATGCCCTTTATATTAAAAAGCAAGACAACGGTTCTTTTGAACTGACTATTGCGATTGCTGATCCTACCGCTTATATCACTCCAGATGATGAGATGGATAAAGTGGCACGTCAGCGTGGTTACACTATTTATCTTCCTGGTCGCAATATACCAATGCTACCAAGAGATCTAAGTGATGAGCTATGTTCACTAATCGAAAATGAACAACGCCCTGCGATTTGTTGTACCGTGATTGTTGATGCAGAAGGCACTATTCAAGAAGACACCATTAACTTCTACGCTGCGACGATTAAATCTCACGCACGCTTGTCTTACGATAATGTGTCTGATTTCCTTGAAACAGGCCATTGTGAAACTTGGGCACCAAGTGAGATCATCGCTCAAGTAGTTACTGAACTGCATGAATTTGCACAAGCTCGTACTACATGGCGTCAAACGCATGCTGTTATCTTTCCTGATCGCCCAGATTATCGCTTTGAATTAAGTGAAGACAATGATGTTGTTGCGATTCATGCCGATACGCGTCGCTGCGCGAATAAGCTAGTAGAAGAAGCAATGGTTACTGCGAACATCTGTGCAGGTAAAACATTACGTAATACCTTTAACATGGGCGTATTTAACTCACATGCTGGTATTAAACTCGATAAGTTTAAAGACGTTGTTGAGATTGTAAACCAATTAGAAGGCGTTGAATTTACTGAAGAGCAAATAGCAACACTGGAAGGTTTCAGTGAACTACGCCGTCTTTTAGGTAGCCAACCGACGTCTTACCTTGATGCACGTATTCGTAAATACCAAACTTACAGCGAGACAGGTAACGAACCCCTTCCTCATTATGCAATGGGTCTTGATATCTACGCGACGTGGACATCACCAATTCGTAAATACAGCGATATGATTAACCATCGCATGCTTAAGGCTCATATTTTAGGAAAAGAACCAGTACAGCGCCCTGATGATATCGTCGGTGAAGAATTGGCCCTAAGCCGTCGTTACCATCGAATGGCTGAACGTAATGTGAGTGATTGGCTATATTGCCGAACATTGGCATGTGAAGTTGAAAAAGAGACGCAGTATACGGCTGAAATTTTTGATATTAATCGTGCAGGTATGCGTGTTCGTTTAATTGAAAATGGTGCCGCCGCTTTCATTCCCGGTTCGTTAATTGTTGATAACAAAGAACGCATTGAATGTAATGGCGATCAAGGAACGGTTTCAATCGATAAACATGAAACCTTTAAGCTTGGTGATCAACTTCAAGTTACCTTAGCTGAAGTAAAAGAAGAGACTCGTAATATAGTTGCAAAACCAGTGCAAGCCTTCCCTGCTCCTGTTGTTGAAGAAACAGAAAATCCTAGCGCTTAATTACCATTAAATAACAAAAGGCTCATACAATACAGTTCATGTAACTGTTTACCCATTGTATGAGCTTTTTTATTACTCTATTTTCAACGAACCAGAAAATGGAACTTCTTCATCTTCTAAATCAAAACGATCTTTTGCTGTATAAACCGCAATATTATCAATTTCATCCTGACGCTCTCGCCTATCCTCTGCTACCATCTTCTCTGCATTTTCAACAGCAGCGACAACCATACGGTAATATTGTCCTAATTTTTTCTCAGGTGTGGCCGCTAACATATCTAAGCTATAACGAATATAAAGTGTTGGCAGTTGATTTAGCGCAATACATTTCATGTCTGTTATTTGATCAAGCGTATAAGAGTGGTAGAAATCGAGTTCAATGAAACGTTTTCCAACCAGTACTTCCATATAATTATGAATGTTTGATTCCATACGAATACCTTATTGTTATTAAATACGTAATGTTACGTAGTAAGCGTATTAATAAAGTCTTGTTATTGATAGAATAGGCAAATTGTCCTGCCAATTCAGTGACATGCCTTTACTTTTTTAGATTTATTAGGAACAGATAAAAACAATGTCTTCTAGCCTTCTGAGTCACCCTTTGTTTAAGTTACTTTTACCTATAATTTTGGTCGTTTCTGCGATTACAGGAATGAGCGGTATCATTCAACTTTCAGCTGAAAACAAAGGCTTCTCATACATATTGCCATACATTGTATTATCAATTGTATTGCTTTTAAGCCAACCATTTAACCAAGGTCGAATTGGAATGATTGCCATCAGTATGGCGATTGCTTATTGGATCATCCAAGAAAGACTGCAAGTACCTTTATCTTTTGGTACGACTCGTATTGAATTTACGCTAACCGCCTTTCTTTTACCGATTACAATGATGGCGACTTTCATTTTTCCTGAGCGTAGAATTTTCTCAAAATATGGTGCAGGTTACCTCTCTGTTCTTTTATTCATGTTCATTTGGTGTTGGATCATCGTGACGCATTTCTCAGAAAATGACATGACGGAGATTTGGGAAACCTACCTACTCAACATCCCTGAAATATCACCACTTCCTATTATCATCGTACTTTATAGCTTAGTGATGTGTGGCCTTTCTGCTATTTTTGTTTTGACTCGCAGTAACAATACCGATCTCGCGTCATACACTTGCTTACTTTACTCTTCGTTAACTTTTTCACTATTTAGCGTTGAATTTATTTCTAGTACGATGTTCTCTATCGCTGGTCTACTTCTTCTTTTATACATTATTTCAGCGAGCCACGAGCTTGCCTTTATTGATCAACTCACCAGCATTCCTGGGCGACGTGCATTGGAATCTGAAATGAAGCATCTTGGCCGACGTTATACCATTGCAATGCTAGATGTTGATCATTTTAAAAAATTCAATGACAGTTACGGCCATGACACCGGTGATGATGTACTTAAACTGGTTGCGAGCATTATGGCGCAAACCGGAGGAAACGCTAAAGTATATCGTTATGGTGGTGAAGAGTTTACGGTGCTGTTTAAAGGCAAAACCGCAGAAGAAAGCCTTGAATACCTTGAAGAACTGCGTGAAGATATTGCCGATTACGATTTAATTATTCGAGACACGTCAACTCGACCTAAAGATAAAAAAGAAGGTCAGGCGAAGCGTGGGAAGGCCAATAAAACCAAAGTAGTCAACGTGACGATTAGCATTGGTGTTGCCGACAATACCGAATATAAAAAACCACAAGACGTAATAAAAGCATCAGATAAAGCCCTTTATCGTGCCAAAGATGGTGGACGAAACTGCGTTAGTTTATAGATCTATCATTCCCCCCTCATCTGTACAAAACGTAACCGATAGCTATTTAGTTATCGGTTTTTTTTGTTTCTATCTCTCTTTAATCTACTTAGTTGACGATTCTACCTTGCGTATTTAATCAAGCAATGCGACACTCAAGTTATTAAAAAGTAACTATTTTGTTACCCATTGGATTGTAAATAACGACAAGGATAAGTTTATGTTTTTAGATTATTTTGCCCTCGGCTTACTCGTATTTGTAGCGCTAGTTATCTTCTATGGAATTATTGTTATCCATGATATTCCTTATGAAATAGCACATAAGCGTGACCATCCTCATTCAGATGCTATCCATATTGCCGGATGGGTCAGTTTATTTACTCTTCACGTTCTATGGCCATTCCTTTGGATCTGGGCAACGCTATGGAGAGAAGATCGTGGTTGGGGGTTTCATAAGATTGAAAATAACCAGTTAGAACTGCAAACACGCGTTAATCATTTAAACGATCAAGTTGAGTTACTGACAGAGAAACTGTCTCAAATAGAAATCAACCAAGTGAATCAACCGCCTCAAACACCCTCTAAAGAGGAGCAAATATAATGGATTTATTGCTGATTCTTACGTATACCGCTTTATGTATCGCGGTTTTTAAAATATTTAATATCCCTTTAAATAAATGGACTGTACCAACGGCAGGCTTAGGTGGCGTGGTTCTTGTTGGTACACTTGTTCTTTTAATGAACTATAACCACCCATTCACTCAATTTGGTGGACAGTTTTATGTCACTACTCCAATAGTGCCAAGTGTGAAAGGCAAAGTTATTGAAGTTAATGTAGAGGCAAACCAAGCTCTAAAAGAAGGTGATGTTCTTTTCAAAATAGATCCAATCCCGTTTAAAGCAGAAGTTGTCCGTAAACAAGCCGCATTAAATGAAGCACAACAAGGGGCTTTACAACTAGAGTCCATTTATAAATCAGCTCAAGCGAATACAATCAAAGCAACTGCTGACAAAGATAAAGCCTATCGTGAATTTAAACGTTATGAAAAAGGCTATAAAAAAGGCGCATTTACAGCTCAACAACTGGATACTCGCAAGCAGAACTATAAAGCCGCGCAAGCAACCGTTGAGTCAGTTCAAGCACAAGAACAACAAGCAAAATTAGCGTTAGAGTCTCAAATTAATGGTGAAAATACGACAGTTGCTCGTATGCGAGCAGAACTAGAACAAGCGCAATTCAATCTTGATGAAACAATAGTAAAAGCGCCTACTGATGGTTACGTAACTCAAATGGCATTACGTCCAGGTATGATGGCCGTTCCCCTACCTTTGCGCCCAGTAATGACCTTTATTCATACTGAAGCTCAATATTATGTCGGTGCATTCCGTCAAAATTCTTTACAGCGCTTACAAGCAGGCTTTAAAGCTGAATTTTTATTCCGAGCAATCCCGGGTAGAGTATTCCAAGGAGAAGTCGTCGAAGTTATTCCAGCCATTGGCGAAGGACAAATCCAAGCGTCTGGCTCATTACTTGGTACGAATGCAATTCAAACAAATGGACGCGCCTTAGTTAAATTAAAATTAACGGAAGACGTGTCAGAATTCCACCTTCCTGTCGGTGCTAATGCAGAAATATCTGTTTATTCCGATAGTTTTGAACATGTGTCTATTATGCGTAAGGTATTAATCCGTATGAAGTCTTGGCAAAATTTCTTATACCTTGATCATTAAACAACCAGAAGCCAACCATCATTTCATAACGCCTTAAGATACTGTTTTAAGGCGTTTTTTTAAATGTCAAACCCAATAAATAAATATATGTTTTTTTTCTTAACTCTGATATTATTCCTCGCGAAAAAAGCTGTTACTTAAATGTTAACAGCGCTTAGGTAGCCTCCGATTGGAGCTATCATATATATTATGTGAGGACACATGAGTACTACGGATAAGTACAGCATTGACAGTACTGATTATGAAGTTGGCCAAGACAATATTCAAAAATGGGGTTTTGATATTCATAACCAAGTTTTTGGTATTAGTGCTGGTGCCATTATTTTATTTCTTACTGTTCTTCTGGTTATGGACCCAACAGAAGCCAAATCTATTCTTGACGGCGTAAAATTAAGCATCATCAATAACTTTGATGGTCTATTTATGTGGTCTAGTAATATCTTCCTTGTTTTCAGTTTACTTCTAATTATCTCTCCTTTTGGTAAGATCCGTCTTGGTGGCGATAACGCAAAACCAGAACATTCCACTATTTCATGGATGGCAATGCTATTTGCTGCTGGCATGGGTATTGGGTTAATGTTTTATGGTGTTGCTGAGCCTGTTGCTTATTTTACCGATTGGTATGGTACACCGTTAGCGGTTGAACCATTTACCGATGAAGCAAAGAAAATGGCGCTAGGCGGTACAATGTATCACTGGGGTATTCACCCTTGGGCTATTTACGGTATTGTTGCTCTTTCTTTAGCTTTCTTTACGTTTAACAAAGGCTTACCACTATCTATGCGTTCTGTTTTTTATCCTATTTTAGGTGACAGAACATGGGGTTGGTTTGGTCATATCATTGATATTTTAACCGTATTGGCAACATTATTTGGCCTTGCAACCTCTCTTGGTTTGGGTGCACAACAAGCCGCTGGTGGTATCAACCATGTATTTGGCACCAACGGTGGTGTCAATATGCAAATTGGTGTCATCATCTTTGTTACCATGCTAGCAATGATCTCGGTTATTCGTGGGATTGATGGTGGTGTAAAACTGCTTAGTAATGTAAATATGCTTGTTGCTCTTGCCTTACTTATTTTCATCATCATCATCGGATTTTCTGATGTAATGGCAGCAATACCACTAACGGTTATGGGTTACATTGAGAACATCATTCCGTTAAGTAATCCACACGGTCGCCCTGATGAAGGTTGGATGCACGGCTGGACCGTATTCTACTGGGCATGGTGGATTTCATGGTCTCCGTTTGTAGGTATGTTCATTGCACGTGTTTCTAAAGGTCGTACTGTTCGTCAATTCTTGATTTCAGTAATGCTAATTCCAACAGCCGCAACCGCATTATGGATGTCTGCTTTTGGTGGTATAGCAATGGAACAAGTCACAAATAAAGTCGGTGAGCTTGGTGAAAATGGTCTACAAGACATAACCATGGCATTGTTTAATATGTATGATGCATTGCCAATGAGTACAGCTCTTTCTGTGATTTCAATCATCCTAATCATGGTGTTCTTTGTAACATCATCAGATTCAGGTTCATTGGTTATCGACAGCATTACCGCGGGTGGTAAAGTTGATGCGCCAGTACCACAACGCATTTTCTGGGCAATCGTTCAAGGTTCTATCGCTGCCGTATTATTATGGGTTGGCGGCACTGAAGCGATGCAAGCACTGCAAGCCGGTACTGTTTCTACGGCACTGCCATTCACCTTTATCTTACTTCTAATGTGTGTAAGTTTAGTGAAAGGGTTTAGTACTGAGAAATACGGTACGGTTCCAAAGACAAGTAAAGCTTAATATCTTTTAAGACAAAAAAAGCCCCGATACGCATTAGCTATCGGGGCTTTTTTATTCAAGTAATAGAAAGATTACGGGTTTGTAGAGAGCTCTTTATCGTCTTTTTCTTTAGCAAAATCAGCAATACGTTGAAAATCACTCGGTGTCCAATAAGATTTACTTTGTAATGATTTAGGTAATGCTACGAACGCATTATCATTTTGATTCGGCATAAGCTTAAACGTTACAAGTCCTTCGTGTTCGGTTGCTAAGCTTTCTTCCATTCCATTTTTAAACCCATTAGGACGAAGATCCGTGCCTAAATGATATTCTCTATGAATAACTACCCATTTATTTGGCAGACGTTTATCGCTATCCCACCATACACCATCCATACTTTCAATTTCTGCTTTTGACTCTTCTTTCGACCCGACTTTCAATTCAATAAACTTGTCATGAATCGCTTGTGTCATCGCTTTTGAAAAATCATTTTTATCTAGATTTGGATTATTAGAAATGACCGCACTCGCTAATTTTGCCCCAAGCATATTTGAATACAAATCTTCTGGCGAAAAAGCGGATGCGTATTCTTTAAAACCACCAACCGATTCCATACCAAACCATTGAGCAATTTCATGCCATTGCGCTAAACGATAAGCGGTTAATGCGGCGACTTCAATACTAATAGATTTTCGTTGTGCTTGCGAATACGATTCCGTTGAAGCGTTCATTTGTACTATTCGATCTTTTAATTCAGGAGAGAGAGCAATACTGTAGTTTTCACCTAAATGCGCACTGATTTCGGTATAGAGAAAATAGGTAAAATCGGCAGTATCACGAATATGAGCTGAATCTAAAAAACCGCCTTTTTCTGAATAAAAAATTCCGTTACTTTCGTCCCCGAATCCCATTAAGCTACTCGCAACGCTTTGGCTTCCATCATTATAAATATGATCTCCTAACTCGCTGATGTTCAGTACGTTTTCAACAGAAACAAAAGGAACGGGGATCCCTCCTACTTCGGTTTGTAAATTAGTACCAAACGCACAGCAAGGCCTAACGCCGACAGGAGCTTCAGCAAAGACTGAAAATGAACTCCCCAAAAAAAGGAAACTCGCTATCATAGCGACTGTTTTACTATTCATAGGATTACTCTCTAAAATGCTTCATTAATTTGAAAATAAATGGCTTGGCTGTTTTTCCCTAGACCATAATCCAACCGGACATTAACTCGAGGCTTAAACGCAAATCGATACCCTACCCCATAAGTAGGTAACCATTTAGAATCAAACAACGTATTAAAAGAATCGCCGACATTACCACCACCGATCCACGCAACCATTCCGTGTCTTTGTGTCAATTGATGACGAAATTCGATCTGTCCAGACAATTGCGTATTATCGCGATATTGGCCAGAATAATAACCACGCATACGCTTATCGCTGCCTAAGCTAGAAAGCGCAAACCAAGGTGCATCCCCTTCAACATCTTCACCAAAAACTTCCCAAGCAATAATAGTTGCATCTGATAACGCATAATACTGCCGATAGTTAATCGTTATTTTATCGAAATTAAAATCAGATCCAAACTCTTCTCGATACGCATTCCAATTGACACTAAATAGCATGCCTTTTTGAGCATTTAGTTCAAAATCTCGGCTATCATATTCAAGACTGAGTGTTGAGGCGCTTAAAAAACGATCAGCAAGATCATCACTTGGCAATAAGTCTGTATCAGACGATTGTTTACGATGACTTTCCATATCAAGGCCAATTAATACATAAGTATTCGGTAAAAATTGATACGCTATTTTCGGTGAAAACCCTAAAATCTGAGCTTCTACTAACGTTTTATTACTGTCGGTTTCTGCGGCAGTTCTACCAACACCCCAGTAGTACTCAGGGGTATGGCTTGCTTTCGCTTCCACAAGTAATCGCAAATCATCATTATCAAAATACGTACGATTATTCACACCAACACCATAAGAGCCAGAGCTAGACCCATAGCCGGTAATATTAATGGTTGATAATGGCGTCCCTTCTGTAGGTGCTGTCGGAGAATAAAGACCAACCGCCGCGATACCGATACCAAAGCCTTGCTCAGGATTTGCAAAAGGACCGGGTAATACAGCCCAATCAATCCCTTTACTGACATCGATGGTCTCAGATGATCCTAATTCTTCAAGAAAAGTATCGACCCAGCCTTCTGGTTTTTCTTTTGCTGAGATCGTAAAAGTACATGCGCTAAAAATAACGACAGTGAGGAATCCTATCAATCTCATGATTTAAAATCGCATATCAACAGTTAAGAAAAGGCTTTTTCGTTTACCTAAACCAGCTTCACCTAATAGGTATAATCCATCGTCCAATTTATATTGCATACCTAATAACGTATTCCATGGGGTCACTAAATGCTGCTCAACATTAAAGCGGCCATTATCGACTTTACCCACAAGATTACCCAAACTGCCCGTTAATCCAATGTCAGTTAAGTTACCTGATAATGATTGTTCAACCTCTTGATACATCGCACCAACCCAAAAACGCAATGGCGTCCCCATGCGAGTAAAGTCATATCCTATACGAGGAGAAATAACGACAGAAGTGATAGAGCCATCAATAACGTTTAGTGCGGTTTCTGTATAACTCGCATCAACTAACGTAAAAATATCTTTATATCCACCAGCAAGAACAAAACCAGCACCATAAAGCGTGCCGTTCAAATCCAGACGAAATGGCATATTTCCTGACAATTTCTCAGACCCAAGCGCTTTTACATGAATCGTCGTCTCAGAATAACCTTTAAGTTGTCCAACAATGGCGTATAGATTAAGAAAAGGGAAAAGCCAAACATCACCACGTAATGTTAATACTTCACTCTCTTGCTTGCCATTTCCTACGGCGTCTATATCAACCAAATTACTTAGCGCATGCGGCGGCTTCCACGGCAAAAGAGCCGGAATAGTCCCCTCAAAACCAACACTGTCTACTGAGATGTCTTGAGTTTGTTTCATGTAACTAACGTTCAGCCCAAAAGCTTCAGGTAAAGTGTACCCACGAGCTTCCGCCTCCTCTTTCCAAATAGGTAAAGTAAAAGACTCTGCAAATAAATGAGAGGATATAAATAAAGATGATAAGCAAAGTGCTTTTGCAACTCTTTGCAGCATAACGACTCCAACAAAACTGAAGAAAAATGGTCCACAAATGGTTTCAGTTTTCGAGAAATCATACGCTCAGTTTTTTCTCAATCAATACAATTTTACACTGTTTTACATACAGAATTAATGTGCTTCATACTTAAGAATTAATGACTTATATTTGAACATAATCACACTATTAAAGATCAAGTAAAACAAATAAGATAAAAATAAACCACATATAACATTCAAATATAAAACAACCACATTACAAACAAAAAAATACCCAACATCATTTCATTCATGAATATTGGGTATTTGATTTATATATTATGTTTTCTTATTTCTTGAACTTACCGCGATTAGCATGAACGTTTGTTTTTGCTTTCATTTTTCTTTTATCTGAAGAACGACCACGGCTTTGTCTCGGTTGATTCTCTTTTTTCGGTGCATTAGGATCTGGTTCGTAACCCTTTAACCATTCTTGAGGTAAACGCGTATCTAATAATGTTTCAATCGCTTTTAATAAGTAATCTTCATCCGCACTCATTAATGAAACGGCTTTACCAGTGTGCCCAGCTCTGCCTGTACGACCAATTCGATGAACATAATCTTCTGCTTTAAATGGTAATTCGTAGTTAATTACGCATTCAAGTTGTTCAATATCTAAGCCTCGAGCAGCTACGTCAGTCGCAATTAATGCACGAATTTTACCCGTTTTAAACTCTTCTAATGCTCGAATACGAGCACCTTGGCTTTTATCACCATTAATAGAAGCCGCTTTAATGCCATCCAACTTAAGCTCTTTTACTAAATCATCAGAACCTTGCTTGGTTTTTGTAAAGACTAAAACTTGCTTCCAATTACGAGAGCCTATCAAATACGCAAGCAATTCGCTTTTACGATGCTTATCGACAGGATAAACCATTTGCTCAACAGTATCTGCAGTACTATTTGAAGGGGTAACTTGAACCACTTTTGGATTATCAAGAATACGGTAAGCAATCTCTTTAATCTTATCGCCAAACGTAGCAGAGAAAAATAACGTCTGATGCTTGCTTGCCATTTTTCGTAAGATACGTTGAATGTCAGGCATAAAGCCCATATCAAGCATTCTATCTGCTTCATCTAAAACAAGGTATTCAGCTTGATTTAACGTTATATTGTTTAAGTGTAAGTGATCAAGTAATCGCCCTGGTGTAGCAACTAAGATGTCTGCACCACCAATAAGGTTTTCTGTTTGTATTTTGACACTTGTGCCGCCATACGCTACAACACACTTAAGGTCGGTATTTTTAGTATACGTCACCAAGCTATCGAACACTTGTTGAGCCAACTCTCTTGTTGGCGTCAAGATTAACGTACGAATAACTTTAGAATTAGCAATTCGTGGACTTGGGCTTTCAATCAACCGTTGAATTAGTGGTAAACCAAAGGCCGCCGTTTTACCTGTACCCGTTTGTGCCCCTGCAAGTACATCATGTCCTTTTAATACGAGTGGGATAGCTTGCTGTTGTACAGGAGTTGCCTCTGTAAAACCCAATTCTGAAACGATGTTAACGAGCTCGGTAGTTAACCCTAATGAAGCAAATGACATGATGAACCTTTACATAGACAATAATTTGGGCTGATTGTAACAAAACTAATATCAATCATACTAATTAAATCATTAGCTATAGATACTTAGTAATATCGACAGTATCTAACTGCGCTTCTGGTAGGTATGTTTTCGCATACTCAATATAAAGACCACTTTCAATAAAGAGCTTAAATACATCTTCATCAATATATTCATCGACAACCATCTGATACATGATCTCAATAGCAACACTCACTGGTTTTGCTTTTTTATAAGGCCTATCAGATGCGGTAAGGGCTTCAAAAATATCAGCCAATACTAATATTCGCTCTGGAACAGACAAGTCTTTAGCACTTAATTTTCTAGGGTAACCCGTTCCTTTTAGCGTTTCATGATGAGTTGAAGCATATCTTGGAACTCGAGCTAGTTTAGGTGGGAATGGTAAGCTCTCTAGCATCTTGATTGTACTTATCATATGTTCATTAATTTTAAAACGATCTTCTGTCGTTAACGTTCCACGCTCAATGCATAAATTATATATTTCCCCCAAATTGTACTGTAATTCAGGGACCTCCATTTTTATTCCAAATTCTGGGTTTATTTCAAACGAACGGACACGGGTAATTTGATGATATGGTTTATCACTAAGTAATTGCTCTTTTATGGGCAGTGTTACCGTGCTTTTATCTATTGCTAGCTCTTCGGCTGGTGATAAGCCTAGGGTGTCATCAAAAAAACGTAACCATTCTTTTTTCGAAATTAGATGGATCTTATCTTGAGCCTCTTCACTCATGAATTCTTGACCAACATTACAAGTGGCAACAAATTCAAATTCTTGTCTTAATTCTTTCTGTGTTAACTCTTTTTGTTTTCTTAGTTCTGATTCATTATTTGGCGTTTCTTGAACTGCCTTATAATATTCAATTTCAGCATCACGCCATAACACTTCAAATCTCATGCGAATTTCATGAATTCGATTATAATTGGCTTCTAGTTTTGTTCCTTTATCAATAATATGTTCTGGTGTGGTTATCTTCCCACAATCATGAAGCCAAGCCGCAATTCTGAACTCTCTACGTTCATCCTCATTGAGAAATACAAAGTCTTTTAAGATGCCTCGTTTCGACGTTTCAGCCGCTTTTGCTAACATCATTCCTAATATTGGCACTCGATTACAATGCCCTGCCGTATATGGCGATTTATCATCTATCGCTTGAGCAATCAATTGAATAAAAGACTCTACGAACTCTTCTTGATTTTTTTCATGTTGGATAAGCTCTTTAACCATATCATCGACTGAGACGGATAAATCCCATACTTCTTTTATATAGCTATCCACTTTTAGTACCTGATCATAATTACCATTTTTTATTTGTATGGTTTCTTTTTGCAATAATCGAATCGGTTTAACAACAGGTCCACTTAAAAACCACGCAAAGGGAATAAATAGCACCATCACAATCATCGTTAGTAAAATTGAGGCATAAAGTTTTTCGTTCACTTCTGAATAAATAAGTTCATTAGGAATAACGACCCCAAAATATTCATTTTCATTAATGGCGCTGACATAAAAATATTTCATCACGCCATTGACGTCTTTTTGTATCAACTGGCCTTGCAACCCTTCACTGTTCGCTAACGTAACTAATTCGGGGTAAGGCACCAGAAGATCTCTTTCTTGATCTTTCACCGTCAAATGGTAACTGCCATTCCATTTGTCTTCTAACATTGAACGCTGAGCTAAAGAAATATTTTGGATAGCACGATTAATTAAATTTATAACCGCTTGATCTTCTTTCTTCATTGTGAAAAAGAATTTCAAGTTGCCATTCCAACCTAAAATACTCACATTCTGATGAAAAGTTAAATCACTAAATACATATTGTTCACTGGCGGCACCCAAGGTAAGCGTCGTACCAATAACAGCATCGGTTCGACCCGATACGACGGAACTCAACGCCTCTTTAATCGTGTCAAATATCACGATATCAACTCTCGGGTAACCTTGTTTTAATTTAGGGATCACTGACCAATCTTTAACAACCGCGAGTGCTTTATCATTTAACTGATCAAGTCTCTCTATTTTTATGTCCGTTTGCTTAGTCACAATACTAACCGGCAGTTGGTACATAGGTTCACTGTAACGTTCAAATTTTAAATTATTGTCTATTTTTAATATCGAATGTAATAGGTCTATTTCTCCCTTTTGATATTCTTCAACTAATTCATTCCAAGAAAAACCATTAATAAATTTGAATTTCAGCCCTGTCATTTCAGAAACAATTTCTAATAACTCGATGGCATAACCTTCAGGTTTACCTGCGACAGCATAGTCAATTGGAAGCCAATCCATTTGGTTTGATACTTTCAATTTACCGCGTTTTTGAACTAATGCTTTCTCTTCTTCCGTTAACTTTAAGGGAACCGACTCAATGTCTGCTTTTTTGAATGAATGATTCCAATTTGAAGCGATTACTTCACCCGAGTCTTTATAGATAAACCCTTCTTGATTACTCTCAAGAGCACTACCTAGAGAAGATGACACTAAAGCATCCGACATCGATGAAAGAACAATATCAATGCCAATCACTTTGTCGGTGTTTTCCACCTTAATTGAATACGTTTGCCCAGTGATTTGAAGATATTGAAAGAAATAAGGGTTAGTTTTATAAGATACATTTTCTTGAGCTTGTAAAAACCAAGGCCTTTGTGAAGGGTAATAAGTAGTGGCTGCTGTTGTTTTGTCTCTTAATGCAAAATCGTCAGAGTAATAAGAAAATGTTTTAATCCGTTGCGATCCCTCCCCTTTGGCCTGAACGAGTACCCATCGATCATTTTTATCCGCATTCAATTTTTCTCTAATAATTAATGACGCATCCAAATTAATCACTTGAAAAAAATCATCGTTATCAGAAGCAATATAAATACTATAAAAGATAGGATTATTTGATAATACTTCAGTAAATATTTTTTTAATGTCCTCTTCTCTTCTTTGATAATGAGGAGAGCTGCCAATTTTTGCTAGAATTTTACCTACGTTTGAAGCCCCGGTATCCAGAAAGCGGATGTGCGTATTTACCATCGTAGACATTGATGAATAGGTTGTTAATGCATTCTCTGTGGCGAGTTGCTTACTAAAATAATACTGAAACCCAATCGCTATTGATGCCGTAAATAAAGTAGCAAATACAAACAACCCCCCAAGTGCCAGTTTGATTGATATTTTTCTGTGTGTGAAACATCCTTTTCTCACCACCATTTCTAATCCTCTTTACCTACTGCACAAATAAAAACACTCACTTAATCTTAGTATAGTTAAAATAAAAAAATCCAACGTACTTTGAAATACGCTGGATCTAAGATTCTAGAATAATAGTGTGCTAACCATTATAGGTAGTAACGAGCACCTAACATCCACTTGTTGTCTTCTGTGTCATTATAATCATTACCAAGATCTAATTGATAACCAGTAAAGCCTACAAATTTATCAGTAAAGTTGTATTCCGCTTGAATAGCCGTAGTGCTATATACTGTTTTACTTGCGTCATTATCAACGACTGATTCATAATTTAAGCTAAGGTTTAAACTGTTATCTAAAGCGTAAGCAACCAAAGCTTCGTATGCTGAACCATCTTCAATCAAGATACCATTAGCATCACTGTTCATATTCTCATTCATTGCATATACACCAGCAACATATAAGCCTGAACCATATTGACCATAAGTTGCACTCAATATATGAGACTCAGATGTTTCTGATTTCAGACCGTAATCTACATCGCCTGTGTTGTATGCATAGTTTGCAGAGAAACCAGCAACATTATAATTCAATGCGATTTGAGCACGGTTACCGTAATCGTTCTCAATAATTGAATTGTCAGGCGTATCTGTTTTACGTCCCTGCCAACCAGCAGCCAATGCTAGTTTACCTGCATCACCCAATTCAAACGCTTTCCCATAGCTCAACATTTTGTCTGCACGAGCCGTACCTAAGTTACCTTGATCTTCGTAAAGAAATTCGTTGGCAAATGCAATTGGTAAATCAGCAACACCACCGACACTGTAATAAGGTGACCATTGCGTACCCGCAACAGCTCGGCCAAATTCTTCATGCGTCAAACCGATGTAACCTAAACGAGTCGTGAATGCATTTTCACCACCATCTAAATAGTTAAGAGCCCATTCGCCTTTTGCATCAGCAACAAAACCATTACCAAGATCATGCGTTGCATTAAAATTAATACGTGGAGAGACAGAAGTTACATCAGTATTACCTTCATCAGAACCTTCTAAAGCAACAGATACGTGACCACCAATATCAAAGGTTGTGCCTTCTTCATTATAAAGTTCAACAGCCACTGCGTTAGATGATGCAGCGATAATAGCTAATGCCAATAATTTTTTATTCATTCTCAATTTCCATTTAATTATGCCCTTTGAAGACTCTCTTCGTAGGGAACCGTATGACCAACAATTAAGTCACACGATAAATGCAAAGTTCAAACAATCAGAGTAAAACGTTAACAAAACACCAAAAAAATTAAAAATTTAGAACAGTTAGTTGTTATTAATCAATAAGAAAAGCACACCTAACAAATGTAGCAATATGTTTCATTTATGTTTTTTTAGCGTTTCCTTTCATGAGAAATAAAAATAACGTGGAGAATAAATGCGCTAAATGTCTAAAAAAAACACGAACACTTCTTTATTTTAATTTAAGACTTTACAAGATTTACTCATCGCCGTATTATGCGCTCAACAACGGAGGGATGGCTGAGTGGTCGAAAGCACCGGTCTTGAAAACCGGCAACCGTTAATAGCGGTTCTAGGGTTCAAATCCCTATCCCTCCACCAATTTTCAAAATTCAGATAGAGTCTGGGTTTTAAAAAATTGGAGCGGTAGTTCAGTTGGTTAGAATACCGGCCTGTCACGCCGGGGGTCGCGGGTTCGAGTCCCGTCCGCTCCGCCAATACAACCAAGGCATTGTCGAAAGACGATGCCTTTTTTGTATCTATCACATCTACGTTTATAAACGGACAGCAAGATAAACCTCCTCTTCCTCGATTATTTACCACATATAATACGTTTATTTTTTGTTCATAAAACGCTAGTATAAAAAGTATTATTTAATGACCGAGATAATATATGAAATCCATAGTTATCGATTCAACTTATGGCATTGTTATACATCGTAATTTTATTCCTTTGTTTGCAGATGAAAAATATGCACAGACATTTGGATTTGAATCCGTTAACGATGTTATGAATCTCAGTTCATTATTTGAAATTATTGATCCTAAGTTCCATGAACTCGCGCAACAATCTTACAGCAATGTCATGTCAGGAAAAGACCAACCGAAGGTTCGTTCATACGTCAACCAAGATGCTAATGGTCGAATTTTCTCAGTTCTAACTGTCGATCATATTGTGGAATGGGAAGGTGAACCTGCACTACAAATTACGGTTATTGATATGTCAGCCATTGATGAAACCAACCATAAGATTTTAGAGCAAGAACAAAAATACAAAGACTTAATATGGAATTCCTTACAGGGTATTGTTGTTCATCGCCACTTCAAACCGCTTATGGTTAATCCCGCATTTGTCCGTATTATTGGTGCTGAATCGGTTGCCGAAGTCATGGCGATGGAGTCTTTTAAATTCATTATTCCTGAATATAATCATGAACATGCATCTAATTTATACTATCAATTGATTTCTGGTGAAATTGAAAATACAAACTCAGTTGTTGAAAACATACGCCTTGATGGTGAATCTCGATTTTTTCAGTTATTTGAAAGTGTTATTGATTGGAATGGCGAACTTGCCGTTCAGAGTTCTATTATCGACGTTACTGAAAAATACCATTTAGAACGTAAAATTGAATTTCAAGCCAAACACGATGACTTAACTGGATTATTAAATCGCAGAGCAATAACTGAATTTTTATTAAAAGAACAAGAAGAGCATTTACGCCCCTCTCAGACTTGTTTATTAATTGATATCGATAACTTTAAATTTATTAATGACCAATTTGGCCACAGTGCTGGCGACAGTGTTATCCAACAATTTGCAAAGCTGTGTTCAACGTTCGTCAAAGATAACGGTGTTATCGGCCGATGGGGAGGTGAAGAGTTTATTATTTTCTTCCCGCAACTCAATGTAGAGCAGGCGAATAATATTGCAGAAAAAATCAGATATGCCTGCGAAGAAGTGCATTTTATATTTAATGGCATTCAACATTCAATTACGGTAAGTATTGGTATCAGCACCTGCCTTTCAACTTCATGCAGTATTGAAGCTTTAGTTCAAAACGCTGATAACAATATGTATCAAGCTAAACAACAGGGAAAAAACCAAATTGTCTTACCAAAACGATTAAGCTAATAACGCTCAATCGCAATGCCTATTTCTTGAGAGAGGTGTTGCAGCTGTTGTTCATCATCTAATAATACGGACCATTTTAATCCACTTCCTACTGCGCTAATTACATTTGCCCCACCAATCAACGTAATGGCATCAACTTCTGCTTGTAACATTGTTTTAGATTTATTATTTAATCGCACAACCAACTCATGCTGGTTAGCAATAATGTCCCCTTCAGAAAATGACATTTTCATTTACTACAACTCATACAGAATTTATTTGTACCAAATTATAGCAAACTTGTTCCCTCCTTCTTACTTCTTTTATCTACCTCTCATTTGTTTAAATTAGTTACCTATTGCTACCGCACTTATCTTGACTAAAATATCCACACGAACTATTCTAGCGCACAACTGTACGCTTAAATGGAACTGTTATTATGAATAAAGGATCTAAACCACCAATTATTTGGTTGAATGTATTTATTTTTACATCAAGTCTGTTACTTGCTTTAGTTGCAACCCCTATTTATGCCTATTATAACGGCCTAGGTACTGAACACTGGATATGGCTGCTGCTAACTTTTAGCTTTTGTAATCTTTCTATAACAGCAGGCTATCATCGTTTATGGTCTCATAAAGCTTATAATGCTCATCCTGCATTACGTTTTATTTTTGCTTTAGGGGGCGCCTTTGCCCTACAAAATAGTGCCTTACATTGGTCATCTGATCATAGAATTCATCATCGTCACGTAGATGATAATGATAAAGACCCTTATTCAGCAAAGCGCGGGTTTTGGTTTTCACATATAGGCTGGATGCTACGTCATTATAAGCCAGCTAAATTTGATGATTATTCAAACTGCCGTGATTTACAAAAAGACAAAATAGTCATGTGGCAACATAATCATTATGTTCCCCTTGCTTTAGTCATGAATCTAGGTGTACCACTGCTTCTGGGTGTTATTTATGGTGACATCCTTGGCATGCTTTTAATGATAGGTGCAGTACGTTTAGTATTAAACCACCACACGACTTTTTTCATTAATTCACTCGCTCATATCTGGGGTAGCCAACCTTATACAGAGAAAAATACCGCTCGTGATAATGGTATTTTAGCGGTCCTGACTTTTGGGGAGGGTTATCATAACTACCATCATATATTCGAAAATGACTATAGAAATGGCATTTATTGGTGGCAATATGATCCAACTAAATGGTTAATTAAAAGCTGCTCTTGGTTAGGGTTAACAAGCAAACTTCGCATTAGCCCTCAAGCTAAAGTAGAAAAAGCGCAAGCGTTAATGTTACGAAAAAAAGCAGAAGATAAAATTGCAAATCTTCATAACTATCATGCCGTAAAAGAGCATTTAGAGGCCGAGTACGAAGCCCTGATTGAACGCATGTCTGAATACTATGATTCAAAAAAGCAATTACTTGAAAATAAGAAAAATGCATTATCAAAACAATATGAAATCGCGATTCTAAATGTTCAACATAAACAAATAAAAATGCAGTTTGAACAACAGAAAAAAGCATGGAATCGCTTAGTACTTCAATATGTTTAATTGATAGAAACAAAAAAGGACATGACTTCATCGCCATGTCCTTTTTTATTGTCAAAAATACTGAGTCATAACGATCTACTCTTTCGGTAGTATCCAAATAATGATAACCCAAGCAATCCAAACAATGAAATTGGGCCACCAGAGCTACTGCTACTCGTTGTTGCTGTAATCGTTGATGTAACTTCGCCCCTTTGAGCTTTCAGGATCCAGTCTTTATATTGACTGACATCGGTAAAAACAGACTGAGCAGGTAACGTACCCGTTGCTACGATCGTTTGACCACATACTGATGGACCAAAACTAACGATACCAATTTGAGTTCCATTCCAAACAAGTGGACCGCCAGAATCCCCTTGGCACGTTGCGGTCACTAAATTTGAAGAATCAAAAGAATACCCGGACGAGCACACTTGCTTATCTGACGTAGTGAAGTTAGCCCACACATTACAATCCGTTGGATTAACATATTTCACCTGAGCTTCCATAAAATCAACGTTTGTATTTGCTTGAGTCGAAGATAGTCGCCCATAACCAATAATGGTAAAAATAGAGTCTACCATTCTGTAACCTTGATCTGATAAATCTCCTAGTGGTACCGCATGGCCCAGAGTGTAATTAGGTAACGCTTCTGATAACTCTAAGACCGCCACATCATTAATTAAGGTCGTATTATCATAATTACTTGGGTAATAGATATTCTTCACGGCAATGCGCTGTGCAGCAAGCATACTTTGACCATTATTTGCTTCTATTGCCACTTTCATATTTGAAACTTGTGAAGATGCAGTATCATAAACACAGTGTGCTGCCGTTAAAATATGAGTACTGTCTAAAATTGAACCACCACAAAATGGATAAATTACGCCAGGTTGACTTGCATATTCAAACATTAATGAAGCCATAAAAGGGTAACCCGCGACATTCGCGTCATTACCACCCACAATATACGGAGTAACTGAAAACTCTTCGGTTGCCAATACCGCTGGTGACAACAAAGATAGCGAGACAAGTGCTCCTACAACAACTTTCATTTTCACTCCTTGATAATGTTAAGTGTTAATTAAATTGCATTAACTTGTTATGATTTTAGTGTATTATTTTTATTTAGTCTTTAATTTAAATGTTTTAATTTTAATAAACATATTTCAATACATTTACATTATTCAGACATCGTCGAATGGATTTTACGTTACAAACTATACTAATAACGTTATTACTTGATAAACCAACACTAAAAAAATAGGAAAGTACGATGGGAAGAGTCTTCTTTTTTGATTTACTAAGGTGCATTGCAGCTATTGCGGTAGTCGCGATTCATGTGCTTGCCCCTTATAGAAACGAGCTTAACGTGATTCCATTTGACCAATGGGCAACGGCGGTATCAGTAAACAGCTTAAGTCGCTGGGCTGTCCCTGTTTTTATTATGATCACGGGTGCATTAATGCTCAGTGACAAACGAGAATTTAACGCCCCTTATTATGCCAAAAAACGCCTAGGGAAGGTGTTAGTTCCTTTTCTGTTTTGGTCTGTATTTTATGCCTTACTCTCAGGACTAACCGCACAAGGTTATGATTTTGAATCGGCGAAAAGCGTCCTTATCGATCTTCCTTTTGAGTACACCTATTACCATTTAGGTTTCTTTTATTACTTCATTCCACTCTATTTTGTGATCCCTTTCTTTCGAGTCATGGTGCAAAAACTGGATAACACCGCTTTATTTTCAATCATTGGGATCTGGTTACTAACCACTTGCTTCTTCCTAGCCAAATTTGAAGGATTGTGGAGCACTGAAATCTGGCTGTACAGTGGCTACTTATTACTAGGTTATGCGCTATATCAACGAGTAGAATTGACCAAGCAGAATACCATAATCGCTCTCGTTATCGGACTCACCGCATTAGCGACAACCGTTTACATGGTGATAAGCCAAAGTGTGCTATTAGATGAATACACCGTCGGAAGATGGTTGTCGTATAAAACCATTAATACCGTTGCGGCGGCTGGAATGCTGTTTTTTGTGTGTCGTTACTATGGCGAGTCATTATCAGAAAAATCACGAACCATCGTCGGTTTCATTAGTACCTACAGCTTAGGTATTTACTTACTCCACCCATTGTTCTTATGGCCGATGAAAAATTTCCAATGGTATGACGGCCATAATCCTATGTGGGTGATCCCTGTGTGGGTTGTGATCAGTGGTGCTGGCGCATTAGGGTTAAGTTGGTTACTTTCAAAATCCAAAAAGACGGCATGGCTTGTCCCTTAAAATAAACTAACTCTTCTCGGCTGCGATGATTAACTGTCGCAGCCATTGATTCGCCTTATTATTTTCAAATTTAGTCGGCCAAATCATATGCGTTTTAATTGGTTTTGTTGAAAATGGAGCCACTAATTTCTGCAATTTAAAACTGTGTTGATATTGAGAAACCAACCGAACAGAATTAATACCAATGAGATCAGATTGAGCAATACAAGCCATCATCCCCAGCATAGACGTATGCTCACTGCCCATTTTCCTATTCGGTAATACTTCTTCAGATAAATAATCGGTCATCGTTTGCTTAAAACGGCGCATATTCAAAAAAGCATGCTCCTCCTTAAAAAACATATCTGCATCAAGTGATTTATCGACTCGTGGATGCCCTACTCTCGCAATACAACAAATTTTATCTTCAGAGACAATCATACTTTGCAAAGAGGCTTGCCTTGGTTTTACTACATCTAATACTAAATCCACTCTTTCTAGCATTAATGCATCAATGATTTCAATATCGCTGCTTGGTAGTTCTTTTAGCGTCACTTTAAGCGTCGTATTTTTTAGTAATTCACGCAGTCTAATTTGTAGCTGGGGTAATACCGATTCTAAGGCATAGATAACAAAAGTACGCTTAGTGGACTGCGGGTCAAACCTATCGCCGTCATCCACCGCATTGACAAGCGCCATGACTGATGGCTCTACTTGTTTAAATAGATTCTCCCCATACGCCGTCACCTCTATCCCTCGCCCTGAGCGAATAAATAACTCATTTCCTAACGCACTTTTTAACCGACGAATCGCATTACTAACAGAAGATTGAGTTAACTCTAATTCTTCCGCCGCCTTAGTGAACGATCCTGTCTGGCATACAGAAACAAACACCCGCAATAAATTCATATCAAAATCTTTCTGCTTTGACATTGCAATCTCCTATGTCGACACATCAACGATTTACCACAGCGCAAATCAATACATTTATATTATAAATAATAAGTATATCTTTTTCTCTATTTTTAAAATGAATAGAGATCACTAATATTGATTTCAGCACTGAGGCATAAAACAAAAAACGCCTCATACATATTTTATATTCAAACTAATTTACTGAATTATTTAAACAGGTGGATTTATGAAAAAAACTATTTTAGCGGTTGTTATCTCTTCAATATCTTTAGGTGCAATCGCAGCAGAGCACGACCATGAACACTTTAGTGAAATAGGTAAACAAGGCGGAAAATCAGCAAGCGAAACAACCATTGCAAAAAACAAAGCGTTTGCCAAAACATTAAACTTTTCTGATACACGCGCATTTGATAACAATAATCGTGGGCTTATCGCTTCATTTGATCAAAAAACTGGTGACATTATCCGTAATAGCTTTAATTTCATTGACCCATCAGTGGCTAACGCCGATAACGCGCCAGATTCAGTTAACCCATCATTATGGCGCCAAGCGGTATTAAACCAAGCGGCTGAAGGTCTATATGAGGTAGTTCCTGGTAAAATTTACCAAGTTCGCGGAACAGATTTAGCTTCTATCTCTTTTATCCGCAGTGATAATGGTTGGATCGCTTATGACGTCTTATTAACCCAAGAATCTGCTGGGCAATCACTGAAATTCTTCCAAGAAAATGTGCCTGAAGGGGGAGATTTACCTGTTGTTGCAATGATCTATTCTCACTCTCATGCCGATCATTTTGGTGGATCTCGCGCAATTAAAGAAGCCTTCCCTGATGTTAAAGTGTACGGCTCTAAGCATATTACCAAAGAAATCGTTGATGAAAATGTCTTAGCGGGTAACGCCATGTCTCGCCGTACCGCTTACCAATACGGCGCAACACTTAACCGTCACGAACATGGCATTGTTGATGCTGCATTAGCAAAAGGGCTTTCTAAAGGTGCAATTACGTATGTACTACCAGATTACGAACTGAACCATAAAGAAGAAATTGAAACACTGAACATTGATGGTTTAGAGATGCAATTTATGGATGCCTCAGGTACAGAAGCGGCGTCAGAAATGGTGACTTACATCCCAAGCATGAAAGCGTTATGGACGGGTGAATTAACGTATCAAGGTATGCACAATCTTTATACACTGCGCGGTGCGAAAGTGCGCGATGGTTTAAAGTGGTCTAAAAAAATCAATGAAATGCTAATGACGTGGGGCTCAACAACAGACGTTCTTTTTGCCTCTCACTCAGCGCCAGTGTGGGGAACAGAAGAGATCTCTGATTACCTAAAAATGCAACGTGATGCTTATGGCTTTACTCACAACCAAACACTTCGCTTGGCAAACGACGGCGTAGTTCTGCAAGACATGGGCGATGAAATTTATACCGTGATGCCAGATAGTATTCAAAAAACATGGCACACCAATGGTTATCATGGAACTTACTCACATAATGCTCGTGCTGTTTACAATATGTATTTAGGTTACTTTGACATGAACCCTGCGAACTTAAACCCACTGCCAGTAAAACCTGAATCAGCAAAATTTGTTGAATACATGGGTGGCAGTGAGTTAATTCTAGAAAAAGCAGAAGCTGATTTTGAAAAAGGCGAATACCGCTTCATTGCAACGGCGTTAAATAAAGTGATTCAAGTTGAACCTAAAAACGTAGAAGCGCGTAAATTACTGGCTGATACTTATGAGCAACTAGGTTATCAAGCAGAAGGCGCCGGTTGGAGAAATATTTATCTTACAGGCGCTCAAGAATTGCGTGTAGGTACATTACCTGGAGCTCCTAAAACCGCATCACCTGATGTACTTGCAAATATGACCATTGAAAACTTACTTGATTATTTAGCTGTACGTGTCGACGCACTAAAAGCTCAACACACGCCGTTCACATTAAATGTTGTCATTCCTGATGAGAAAGAAACGTATTTTGTAGAAATGTCTAACGGCAACTTAAACAACATTTTAGTTGATAAAGAAATGAAAGCTGATGCGACATTATTAATCAATCGTTCTGATGTGTCTAAAATCCTACTTCAACAAGTAACGCTAACAACCTTATTAGAAAACGGAAGTGCTGGGATCAAAGGTGACAAATCAGTCCTACAAAAACTGACTGACTCACTAACTAATGCCGATGCTAAGTTTGAAATCGTCCCTCGCCCAGAAAAAGGCGAAGAAGTAGATGCAGAGTTATACGAAACAGCACATAAACATTAACCTATCTACCCTTTTATAAATAAAACGATTAGCAGCCGATGGTAAATAGCATCGGCTGCTTCTTTTCTACTTTCAAAATAATCTAAAAAACATCACCTATACTTAACACATTGATAAGTGATATCACTCCATTATTAGAGGTCTGTTTATGAACCAATTTCTTATTAAAATCGTCGTTATCGTTTCAACCTTATTATTTGTAGGCTGTGCAAAAACAACAACCGTCACGAATCAAAGCGAGGTTACTTCTCATTCTGTTGAGGTATTTTATAGCCCTCCAACAGAAAGAACCTATACAGAGCTAGGAATGATAAACACTCAAACAGGACAAACTATCTTTCATGACAGAAGTAATGAAGGCATGGTGAAGAAACTGCAAGATGAAGCTGAAAAACTAGGCGCAGATGCGATTATTGTTAGAGCATCAAAAGAAGGAACATGGGGAGTTAAAGGAGGAGGAACAACTGGCTTCGAACGCGGTAACGCCGAAGCCATTGCAATCAAGTTTACTGATAACAAGTAAAATTATTGAGATTTAATTTTCTGGTAAGTGCTAATCACACCAAGAAGAATAAAACCACTCAGTAAACCGATAATCCCATTACCAATGGTTAAATAGGTTGCAGCAACATAAGGAATACTAGGAAGTAAGCTAACAACGCTTTCTAGTGCATGATGAACAAATGGAATACTGTGGACAACAATACCACCACCCACTAAAAACATAGCGATGGTACCAACGACCGTTAAGAACTTCATTAACTTTGGTGCCATTGCAACAAGTCCATTCCCAATAGAGCCCAAAATGCCCTTTCCATCACTTTTACGCTGTAGATAAAAGCCCAAGTCATCCATTTTCACGATACCAGCAACAAGGCCATACACGCCAATGGTCATCAATACTGCGATTAAGCTCATGACCAATACTTGAGTAATAAACGGGTGCCCTTGAACGGTTCCAAGCGCAATGACAATGATCTCAGCAGACAAAATAAAATCGGTACGAATCGCCCCTTTTATCTTCTTCTGCTCATAATCTTCAATGTCCTCTGGATTCGTTTGCGTTTCTTTTTCATGATCTTCTTTTACATCATGATGATGAAAGAATTTCTCATGAATTTTCTCTGCGCCTTCAAAACAAAGAAACAAACCACCAATCAATAATAATGGCGTAATTAACCAAGGTGCAATCGAGCTAATCAACAAAGCTGCCGGAACCAAAATTAACTTATTCTTAAATGAGCCTTTAGCAACACCCCATACCACTGGGATCTCTCGTTCCGCTCTAACACCAGACACTTGTTGTGCGTTAAGCGCTAAATCATCACCCAATACACCCGCCGTTTTCTTTGCTGCCACTTTCGACATCAGAGCAACATCATCAAGTACTGATGCAATATCATCTAATAGTGTTAATAAACTTAACCCTGCCATTTTGTTTCCTTATTTCATCATTCTTAACTAAATAGTAATCCTAATTTGATTCTTGTCATGATTTATTTTTTAGATCATGCACAAGAAACAAAAAAACCACTGACTCAGTTAGAGTCAATGGTTCGTTTTTAATACATCATGTCTTTAATCAAATTCGATTTCAGAGGCTTGTAATTTACCCGCGTTATTAATCAAATCAACATCCACTTTTTTACCTATTGCCAAGTCTGATTTGATTCCATCTTCAAAACGAGTATTTTCAGTAATCGCAACCACTGTTTTACCGTTTAATGTCATTGATGTTTTTTCATCATTAAGAGTAGTTACATAACCTTCCACTTCAGCATTGGCTAAATCAAGCTCATTCTCAACGTCAACATCGTTAGCTATGAAATCTGTATTAAAATTGCCTTCAATTTCAACCCAGACACCATTATTTAACTCAGCAAGATCTTCATGATCCATTCTTGCATTAGAATAATCAACTTTCATTGTTCCAATGTTAAAGAAATTATTCGCCTTATTAATAGAGGTTATTTTACCTTCGTATAAGTCTTCTACTGGTAAGAAATTAGCTTCATGAATAGCATTAATTACCCATTTACCCGCTTCATTAGCATAACCAAATAGCATTACGCGATTATCGGTTGACCCAACAAGATGACTTGCTAAGTTAGCATGTTCAAATACTTGACCATTAACCGTAATGTTTGTATCAGTTACTGACGTTGCAATCCCTACAATTTCAGGATCAATATCAACTTCATAAGCAACACCATTGTCATATTCCACATCAACCTGCATACCTGCTGCAAGTTCATTTGAATTAACATAATGTCCATTCAATTCAATATGAGTACTAGCTAAACTTAATGGCATAGCGTTGATTGTCATCGTATCAGCATTCGCATCAACCGCTTCAATCGCACCAATGTATGAGCTTGATGCACGGCTATCACCTGAATCATCAGAGCCACAACCCGTTAAAACAGCACTTCCTAGCAATAAAATAGCGACTTTCTTCATTTTTTAACCTAATTCTTATAATTAATTCAATTTCTAAGGGTACTATAGTGGTAAGAGTGTGAAGGATTCGTGAAGAGATAAATGAAAGTATTAATTGTTGAAGATAACCATCATGTGGCAGAAACCATTGCCGATTATTTAGAGCTTGTCGGTATTGATATCGATTGTGCTTATCATGGTGTTGCTGCGATTGAAATTCTAAAAAATCAAAGTTTTGATGCTATCGTTATGGATATAATGATGCCAAAATTAGACGGTATAAGTACCGTTCAAGCTTTGAGAAACGATTATGCTTGCAGTACTCCCATTATTTTTTTAACGGCAAAAGACACGTTAGAAGATAAAATCCATGCGTTTGAAGCTGGTGGCGATGATTACCTCGTTAAACCTTTCGCGATGGAAGAGCTACACATACGTTTATTGGCATTATCAAAACGTGGAAAACGCACAGATGTAGGGAAACTAACCTTTGAGGACATGGAAATGGATATCAAAGCAGGTACCCTATCTCGCCAACAACAATCAATAAAACTGGCCCCTATTCAATTAAAAATTATTGCATTATTAATGAAAAAAGCGCCTGATATAGTCAGTAAAAATGAACTTACCGAGCATATTTGGGGTGATGAACTGCCCTCAAGTGATGCATTACGAAGCCATTTATACACAATAAGAAACGCCATTGATAAAGGCTTTGATACCCCAAGACTAGAGACGATTCATGGAAAAGGTTACCGACTTAAATAACACAATAAAGCACCCTAGCTTCTTCAAAAAAATACGTTGGACGTTTGGTATACTCACGTTTTTAATGTTCGCTTTATTTTGGTCTGTTATTTATATCGCAGAAGATCAATTAGAAGTAATTAGTCTTCATCATTGGCTTGATACCGAAGCCAATCAATACATCAAAAAATACCCTCAATTAGGCGAAGAGACTCCTTTGCCTAATGAAGAAGAGTTCTCTACTTATTGGAGCGAACAAGAACACCCTCTTTGGTTAAATACTTATAATAAACCGGGGCTATACGAGCAACAACTCGGTATTGAAGATAAGCATTTTATTGTGAAACCTCATCCATCAGGATCCGGGTTATTATATGTTCTCTTTCAAGATGATTCTGATGATTATTTAGATGAATATGAAGCAAACTTACACATATTGACCTTAGCTCTTGGTGGGATATCTACTATTTTAATGATCTTATACGGCATTTATTTTGTTCGTAGTATTTCCTTACCGCTTCGCCACATTCAACATAAAGTGGAGCTCATGTCTCCAGAGTATGATGACTTCACGGTTGATACTAAATACCAAGAAACACGAGATATTGAGCAAACTCTTTTAGAAAATAAACATCATATTGCTCAGTTTTTTACTCGAGAAAAAGAGTTTAGTCGCTTTGCATCACATGAATTAAGAACCCCTATCATGGTCATCCAAGGTTCTGCCGATTTACTTGCAAAAGTACCTAATCAACCAAATGTCGCTTTAAAAGCCATCAATCGCTTACATCAAGCCAGTGAAGAAATGACCCTCCTCACTGAAACTTTCTTATTGTTAGGTAAACAAGAAATTGAATTCCATCATTTTCATTACTATCAAATTGAAGTGATTTTAAAAGCACAGTTAGAACACCTAAAACCCTTATTTGCAAAACAGGAAATGGGCGCTCAACTCTCCATTGTGACCGGCGAACCAAGCTTAGCACCTAGCAGTTTTATTACCGTTGTGATTAATAATTTAATTAAAAACGCTTTCAGCTATAGCGTGGGAGACATTCAAATATCATTAGAAAGTAATCTGCTCTGTATAACTAACTGCCACGATGGAAATGACACGTATAACGCAGGATATGGTTGTGGACTTGTTATTGTAGAACGAATCTGTGAGCGCATGAATTGGCCGTTTACCATAGAAAAAACATCCACAGACTTTATTACGACGGTTTTATTTGAATCACAAATAAATAATTCTCCAGAATAATCCATGAATTCCTTAGATCCCATTATGTAAATTTTGGTAGAATAATTACATAAGAATGTAATTAAAATGGATGTTATTGTGAACCAAGTAAATACCAACTCAAATCTAACCCAAATAAATGTCTTCCCTGTAAAATCAGTTGCAGGGGTTTCACTGCCCTCAGCTCAGGTCGAAAAACAAGGTTTACAATGTGATCGTCGTTTCATGGTCGCAACACTTGATGGGGCAATGATCACCGCTCGAACACATCCAAACATGGTTAAAGTCAAAGCAATCATAGAACCTGATGGGTTAATACTTTGCTACCCGGGTTTACTTGATTTACACCTAATTTTTGATAATTTTGAAATGAAAAACGTTAATACTACCGTCTGGAGTGATTCATTTTCTGCCTACAGTACCACTCAAGAGGCAAACCAGTGGTTCTCTGCAATTTTAGGCCTTAAAACACAACTGCTTTATTCTGGTAAGCAATCTAATCGTGTTCGTGAAAAAATAAGAACTAACGTCAGTTTTGCCGATGGTTATCCATTACTCGTGATCAGCGAAGCCTCTCTGGCTGAACTAAACAAACGCAGTACTGGCCACCAAACGATGGCACAATTTAGAACAAATCTTGTGGTATCAGGAACAGAAGCATTCATAGAAGATTCTTGGAAACGAATCCGTATTGGTGAGGTTGAATTTGAAATAGTGAAACCTTGTCAACGTTGTATCTTAACGACAGTTAATCCACATACCGCTCAATATCACCCAAATAAAGAGCCATTAAAAACATTCTCGACTTTCCGCGCTGATGACTCTGGAAAGGTCTATTTTGGTCAAAACCTAATCGCAAAAAACGAAGGTACAATTAACGTCGGTGATGCGATTGAAGTATTAGAAACCAAAGAGAAAGAATATTATGCCGACTCAGGTACTATTACTACGAGCAAGCCCGCTGCATCTGGCACCGTGAAAACAGAAAACGAAGATAAACTAAAAGAGATCACCATTAGCTTAAACGGCAATTTATTCACCGGTAATACAGAAGATCCTTTACTTCAGCAAGTAGAAGCGGCCGGTCTAAGTATTAACAATAGCTGTCGTGCCGGTTTATGTGGTGCATGTCGAGTGACTTTAGAATCTGGCAACGTTGAGCAAGAAGATTCTCCAGCACTAAATCAACGTCTCAAGGATGCAGGGATGATCTTAGCGTGCTGTGCTATTCCAAAATCAGACATTGAAGTCGTTGACTAATTTATTAGAAACCCAAAGAGAGAAAGGCATAGGACGATGTCCTTCTCTCAGTTACAATAGCGCCAATTCGTAATTAAAGAGATCCTCATGTCAGATCAAGAAGAATTTGAAGTAGAAGCGATTGGTGTTGAAGTTAACATGCAACCAATTGAACTCTACAAAGTATTAAAAATTGCCAATGTTGTGAATGGCGGCGGTGAAGCTAAACACATGATTGGTGAAGGCTATGTGGGTGTTAATGGCGAATTAGAACAACGTAAACGTCGTAAAATGTACGATGGTGATGTAATTGAATTCAATGAAGAATATTACGTTGTGATCTGTGATACGCCAGTTGGTGAGCTTCCAGAAATCATAGAAAAACCAGAACCAATGGTTATCCAACCAGCGCCTTCTGAGCCAAAACCTAAAAAAGAAAAAAAGAAAAAACAGAAGCCAGAGATCCCAACAACGATTGACCCAAACAGTGGTCGTAAATCGATAAACTTCTTCTAAATTTCGACATTTATGTCAACCAAACAATCAAAGCCCTCAAGTTTATACTTGGGGGCTTTTCTTTGCTCACTTCTTCTCATTAATATTATTACCTATTTGTAAAAGTAATTTTTTATTTAAGCTATTATCATTAAAAATGAAATAGATATACTGCGATCATTATAAATAATTGATTACTTAGGAATTTTAAAATGGGATGGCTTTTTCTTCTTCTCGCAGTAGCCTCTGAGGCTGTTTCACATGTCGCACTTAAAGCAACTGATGGGTTATCACACCTTATCCCTAATGTCATTGTAATTACCGGTCATCTTGGCGCTTTCTATTTTTTAAGCCAAGCAATGAAAACCCTACCTGTTGGTGTTGCTCATGCATCGTGGGCAGGTCTTGCAATTGTTGCTGTAACCCTTATTTCTAATGTGTTTTATCATCAACATTTAGACAGTAAAATATGGATAGGCATTGGCTTTATTAGTATCGGAATTGCGATCATAAATCTTTCATCAGTTCCCCATACCCATTAAGGGAATTTTATTGTTATGATAGCAATATGAGCACAGCTCACCGACATTAACTCTATAAAAAGGCAGAGGTTTATGACCAAACAACCTAAAAAAGTGCTGATCTTATTTGCACATCCTTCTCAACACCGTTCAGAAGTCAATGTACCACTGCTTAACACCGCAAAAAAAATAGAGAACGTCACCGTGGTCGATCTCTATCATGACTACCCAAAATTCAATATTGATATTGATAAAGAACAAAAACGACTGCTCGAACATGACGTTATTATTTTCCAATTCCCACTTTACTGGTATTCCACCCCTGCTATTTTAAAAGAATGGCAAGATATGGTTTTAGAGTACGGCTTTGCCTATGGTACTGAAGGGCTTTCTTTGAAAAATAAAGTCTTTTTCTGTGCCATGACTGCCGGTGCAAAAGAAGATGCCTATAAAAATGAAGGATACAACCATTTCTCAATCAGAACATTAATGTCTCCGTTAGAGCAAATGGCGTCACTTTGTAACATGCGATACATCGCCCCTTTTATTTTATTTGGTGCCCGAACCGCATTCGAAGATGATCAAATCAAGATACACACTGAACGCTGGAAAACGCTTCTAACCGCATTAGTGGATGATAGAGTAGACATCAAAGAAGCCAATTCAGTACCAAAATTAAATCACTATTTTGATCGTTTTATTAAGGATGAATCATAATGACCGGATATTTTCTACAAGCCTTCATTTATCTTGTTGCCGCAGTGATTGCCGTTCCAATAGCAAAGCGTTTAGGACTTGGTTCCGTTCTCGGTTACTTAATCGCAGGTGTCGTTATTGGCCCGATCATCGGTCTTGTCGGTGAAGAAACCACAACCATCCAACACTTTGCTGAATTTGGTGTGGTCATGATGTTATTTTTGGTGGGTCTTGAACTAGAGCCGAAAATGCTCTGGGCAATGCGCAACCGTTTAATGGGATTAGGGGGGCTTCAAGTTGGAGGAACCACCGCCATTGTGATGGCGATTGCGATGTTCTTTGGCCAATCTTGGACTATCGCCCTCACTATTGGTCTTATTTTTGCTCTTTCATCTACCGCTATAGTTCTGCAAACCTTTAATGAAAAAGGCTTAGCAAAAACAGAAGGCGGCAAAAATGCATTCTCTGTTCTGCTTTTCCAAGATATTGCCGTCATTCCAATGCTGGCTTTCATCCCACTCTTAGCCTTACCAGAATTGGTTGAGAAAGCACAACTTGCCGCGGCAAATGCCGCAGAGCACCATGAAGAAATTAGCTTAGTCGTAGGGCTACCTGGCTGGGCTTACGGTATCGTAATTACGGCTTCTATTGCTATCGTTGTGGTTGGTGGACATTACTTAAGTCGTCCTCTTTTTCGCTTTGTGGCGAGTTCTGGGTTACGCGAAATATTTACTGCAACCGCATTAATGTTAGTCATCGGTATTGCCGCATTAATGAGTTTAGTGGGGCTATCTCCTGCGCTTGGTACATTCTTAGCCGGTGTCGTCTTAGCCAACTCAGAGTTCAGGCACGAATTAGAATCAAACATAGATCCCTTCAAAGGGCTTCTATTAGGCCTCTTCTTTATTACTGTTGGCGCAGGAATTGATTTTGGCATTTTGTTTGATGATTTCTTTACCATTATTGGTCTTACGATTGGCGTTATGGCATTAAAAGCACTTGTGTTGTTTGCCTTAGCGGTCATCTTTAAAATCAAAAACAGTGACCGTTGGTTATTTGCGTTAAGTCTCGCCCAAGCCGGTGAATTTGGCTTTGTACTGTTAAGCTTTACAGTACAAAATAACGTATTACCACCAGAAGTTGCTCAACCATTATCTTTAGTGGTCGCACTGTCTATGTTCTTAACGCCTGGTTTATTCATTTTATTTGATAAAGTGATCTTGCCTCGCTATGAGCAAAAATCAAATGATCGCGAAGCCGACCTCATTGAAGAGAAAGGCACTGTGATTATTGCCGGTGGCGGTCGCTTTGGTCAGGTTATTAACCGTTTCTTGGTCTCAAACCATGTTAAAACCGTCGTACTTGATCATCAAGCAAGCCAAGTAGATGCCCTACGTGAAGTAAACACAAAAAGCTACTATGGCGATGCTACTCGTCCTGAATTACTTCATACCGCAGGAATAGAACACGCCGCCATGCTTGTTGTTGCCATCGATAATCAAGAAAGTAGCGTAGAAATCGTTAAGTACGTAAAACACATGTACCCCAACGTAAAAATCTTAGCTCGAGCATTTGATAGAGGGCATTCCTACATGTTACGTTGCGCTGGCGCTGATTTTATTGAATCAGAAACCATGCGTTCAGCGTTAGAAATGGGCGCAGAGGCAATGCGTTCTCTTGGCCAACATCCTTTCCATGTTGAACAGCAAAAGATTGCCTATAAGAATGTTGAGAATCAAAGTTCTGACACCTTATATCAAGCCTGGGTCGATGATTCAGAAGGCGAGCGTTACGATAATAACTACCGTAAACTCTTCATTGAATTAGAAGGCACAATCAAACAAGCGATGAGTAAAGACCGCTCTGATAAACACAATCAATCAGAACGCGCATGGACACCGCCACCAAAAGGCTATGCCGATAAAATAGAAGACTAACGTCTGTCGCTAAAAAGTGAATGCCCTACCTAGCTTAAATCTAGATTAGGGCATTTTTTATTCTTTACACTCTGAGTAACAACTTGGTTTTCTTGGGCACACTGCGCCACGAGAACAAATAACGCGAGCGTCAGTTTCAAGTCCTCTTTCTATCCAATTAATATTCAATATTTTAGCCACGCTAATCAATTCTCTTTTGATATTTTTAGATATAGGACTTTCACCGCCATTTTTAACGCATAACTTTTGCAAATCCCGAGCTAACGAAACCGCATCTTTACCTTGAGCTTCAATCGCGGGGTTCAAATCAATACCCGCACATAACACGCGATCATTGCCAGCAGGATCGGTCATATTAACTGATTCACAACAATAAATTCTCGGTTCATTATCCACATTCAAGATTGATATTTGAGCAGAACTTCCCGCTTTCGATTCTGATAACCGACGGAACACCGCCCAATGATGACAAGGATCATTCACTTGAGTCATGTTTCCCCAAGGCAATGGAATTCCGTTGCCTCGGTACACGGCTTTTAATTTACCGGGGGCATACGCATCAAAATAATGCCAATGAGGATAAGGAGAAACTACCGTCATTCTTCGCATCGCGACGGATGGAGAAACTCCGGCAATTTGATGCGCCTCAATCTCATAGCCGTGCCTATCTAACAATTGTCTAAATGGCACTCTTGGGCACAATAATGCCCCCGCAAAAAAACTGGATTCAAAATCACGCCACGCATGCAAAATATCCTGCGCATTCAATGCACTGTCAGTATGGTGGACCTCATTATCAAACACACGATGGCTTCCTACCGACAGCGAACTCTTTAACCCTTCTTTATTGTGTAATACACAGTGCCCAATATAAACAGCAAGATCATATTTCAATCGTGTTGGGTACTGCTTCAATATCTCATTTAAGTAAACGGTGCAAGGTGGTTCAAAAAATGAAGTGAGTAACTCTTTTCCATTCACACCAAATTCGTCAACAACAGACGTCGGTGTTTCTTGAACCCATTTAAGCGTTAAACCATGAAAAGCCGCCATGTCCATCATTTGTTCAACACTCAAAGGTAGTTGTTTTAGTCCAACCTCTTCAGCTGCTCGTTCTAAATCAGGAAAGTGATTTTGATTGTTCTCTTGATGAGCTCGGATCAGAAGATGAGCAAACTGTCGCCCAGTGACACCGGTTTGATTTAGCATTTCAGGGATCGCGATTTGAAGAATATCACTAGAGAATAAAAAACTTGGTTCTAACACCATGCCACTTATTCCCCCTTTCCTTCCCTTATCTGGCGTAATGGCTTGAGCTTCTGGCTCATTGTCTAAAAACCATGAAGATTCTTTTTGAAAAACAGTAGCAATAACTTCCAGCATATCTGCACTGGGAACACGCTTTCCTCTCTCTATCATTGAAAGATAAGACACTGATGGGGAGTTCTCAGGATCAACTCTTACGCAACGAGTTGAAAGATCTTCCATCGTTAAATGATTGCGTTTTCTCAGATTACGAATTTTAGTTCCAAGAAAATGACTTTGTCGAATTAAGCTTTTTGACTGGCGCATCTTGTAAAATTCACACTGTAAAGTTTTTGTTGTGAAATTGTAATCAAAAGTAAGCTAAGCTTCAATACAAGTAAGCAAACAACTCTGACCAGTGTGACTTACTTAAACTTTTAAAGGAATATATGAGGGAAAGACTATGGCTATCACAACAATAAACACGACGAATAATGAACAAAAAGAAACTCCGTTTATGGCTGAAGCCGTCTTTGCCGTAGAGGAAATGAACTCAAACACAAATAAAGATAAGCAACATGAAATAAAACAATTACTCGATAAATTGTTTCCATTAGCGAAAGGGTCACACCAAGATGTAACTAACTACTTATTGGATTATCACCATCTTGTTGTGTTTTTTAAAGATGGTGGATGCAGCGGATTACTTAACCCAGGGAAATTTGTTGCATTTACTGGCCACCGCTCATCACCTGATAGAATTCTATTAAAAGACAACAGTGGCAGTCATGTAGAAATTGTTTTTGGTCATCATGAATCAGGGAAAAACAAACTGGTGACAATTGATGATATTGAAATGGAAACCTGTACTACGTTTAGTCAAGACTTCAGTTTAGCGGCGATGCGTTATTGGATCAGTTTATTAAAACGAGACGACAAATCACAACCGAAAGCTCGCCAAGAAGACAAAGATTATACGGCTAAAAATGGGGGTGATTACCAACTGGCCTGTTGCTTCAGTTTATAATAAAAAGGCCGCTGTATATGAAATAGCGGCCTCTTTTAACGGTTTGATCTAAGCTACTTATGTTTGTTGTAATACATGCTTCTATCTGCTTGATGTAAGAGCTCATCTACGGATTTCATTTTAGAATTAAAACGAGCATAGCCAATACTGGTTGCTACATGAATCGTACAGTTTTCATATAAAAATGGCTTTCGGTTAATACTGTATAACACTTTATTCATAATGAAATGAATATCTTGTTTTTTAAAGGTTCGAGGCAATAATATTAAATACTCATCACCGCCCACTCTTGCCACAATATCGTTACTGCGTAGCACTGTTGCCACTCTTCTAGCCACTTCTTTTAAAACAAAGTCACCAACGGAATGGCCATAAGTATCATTAATCGCTTTAAACTTCTCTAAATCCAAATTCAATAACGTAAATTTCTCACCTTTCTTATGGCCTTTTAAAAAAAGGGTTTTTAAAGTGAACATAAAATAACGTCGGTTTGGCAACTTGGTGAGTTCGTCTTCTAAAGATCGTCTTGTCGCTGTCACGTATAGTCGATAAATGACAATCAAGGAAAGCAAAGCAAGACCAAAGAATGAATAACCAATAATACGAAGTAAATTTATTCGGTACCACGGGAATATACTTTCTAATGATTGTCCTTTTATTGCGATTTGCCAGCTACCATAAGGTAATGTTACCGTTTCAATCGCCGTTGGCTCAACAAACGTATCTAAATACCCAAGAAAAACCTCACCTTCACTGCCTAAGCTGTGTCTTCCTCTTACGGCTACTTGATAAGATTCTTTCAGTTTATATAAACCTGTCCCATAAAAAAGAGCTTCGTTATCAATAACAAGGCTTACCGAGCCCCAATAAATACGATTAGTGGGAGGATCTAAGAAAGTAGGCATTCGAACAATAAAAGCATCTCCACCCTGCACTAAGGCAACGGGTCCGGCAATGAATATATTTTCTATTTCTCGTGCCATATTAATGCCAGGCCATCTCTCTGGTGCACGTTTAAAATTTAATCCAATTGCTCTTTCATTCCCTTTTAAAGGAAACACATATTCAACAACATCATCAGGAGCAACGCCTAAACTACGGATATAGTTTGAATCTCGATAAAGCTCTTCAGCAATGGGACTCCATTCATTGAGCGTTGTTCTTGGGTTTACTGTAATTAATGTTGCTAAGCTATTCGCAATAAAGATATCCGAATGAATGGCGGCTTCCAGCTTTGCTCGTACAATCGCCAACTCTTCTTTTGCTTGTCTGCTTACTTCATTCTTCAAATAGATGTACTGCTTCGTATGAAGTTCTTCAACAACAAACACGATAAGTAGAACACTACTGATTAGTGCTGAAAATAACGTTACCTTTCTATTTAAAAATAACAGCAATTTCACTGATTTTTTCCTAATTTGAAAGTACATTTACAATGCCACGAAAACATAAAGCATTCCATATTGATAATATACTATAGTAGCATTTAGCATGGTATTTATCTGTGTCTTTTTTAATCACACTATAGTTTGGTGTTCAAATTCATTTTCTCAGCTTTTGTTAATTTTGAAGTGACTAAAAAGTAAGAATTATCAATCCACTCCTCTAGCATTCCTCTCGATACTTCATCATCAAGAGTAACGGTTATCCAATGTTTTTTACTCATGTGATAGCCTCGCTGGATACAAGTGAATTCTTCGCTTAAAAAAGTAACATCACAAGGTTCTGCTTTCAGCGTAATACATACCCTTCCATCTTTGCTACCAATGAGAGCAAACATTTTATTGAACACTTTAAACACTAATGCATCGGGACCAAATGGATAAGAACTCTCGCAGCAAGGTTTCGCTAATAAATAATTATTCAATTCGTTTTCTGTCACTTGTTTTCCCTCAATTACAGGTTCATTTATTGGTGATACACTCTTGGCTTAACTCTAGGAGCCTATTTATGTCATCAGAATTAAAACTGATCCCAATTGTATTCTTATGTGCTTTCTTGTCTATTATTGGGCATTTTATTTTAAGCAGTTTGTTTTCTGAAGAAAATTGGCTTGAATATATCGCAGCGATAATACCAATATCGATGATTATCATTGGGTATTGTGCATTTAAATTTGCGGCAAAAAACGACAATCGATAGAACTCATATCGAGTGCTTTAATTTATATTGTTCAGGGGTACAATCTGCATACCTTTTGAACATGGTAATAAACGGGCTTGCTTGATTATAACCAAGACTGAATGCCACTTCTTTAATCGACATATTCTTACGTAATAAATCTAACGAATATAAATAACGCATTCTCAAGCGCCATTCAGTAAAACTCATTCCTAGTTCATTTTGACAATGTCGAGATAGCGTTCGCTCTGTTGTATGATTTCTACTTGCCCATTCAGAAAGTGATGTCTCATCTGCCGGATTTGCTTCTAGTGCTTTCAATATTGGTTTTAATAATTTATGTTTGGAAGAAGGTACAAATCGTTCGCTAATTTTTGCTACTAATAATTGATCAAATAATACGCCAATTAAACGTTCTTCTTCTTCCGTTGTCGCTTGCTGTATATCTCGTAATCTCAACTCTGAAATAAGTACTTCAACAAGTGGGGAAACTTCTAATAAACAGGTATGTTGAGGCATGCGATCAGCCAAAGAGGGGATGATATTTACCGAGCAATAATCTATCGGCTTTCGGTTATAGCTTTGATGATTGACCCCAGCAGGTACCCAAATAGCAAAATGAGAAGGTGCTAAAAAACGCTGCCCTCCTGACTTCAACTCTAAAATACCACCACTAATGATCTGTAATTGTCCCCAGAGATGAGAATGTGCACGCGTTTCAGTATTCGATCGAAAAGCATCAAACAGTAGAAAGATATCCGATGGTAAGGCATCAAAACTGACCGATGCTTGTATATGCCGTGAGTTTTCCACCTTCATCATTTCCTATTCGTTCACAATTCTTATCACAATATATCTCTTTTAGCCTAATAGGTGAATCTTAGATTCACAAATAAAATAATCATAAGGGAGTATACAAATGTAAAATTACGTTTACACATAAAGATTACTATTCACATTCTATTAAATTATAATAACGTTCTGTTTTTAACCGTTTATTATCTCGCTTTAAACGTAAAATTAATTATAAATCGATTGCATTGATTCTATAATATCATTACTATCCATGCACAAAATGTAACCAAGAAACACGCTTTACACATCAGAAAAAATGCCAGTAATAATATATCTATAAATAAAGAAAATATATTTTACATGACTTCTAAATCGCATTTATGATGTGCTCATTCTAAAATAAAAAACATCGATTTATATATTTCAATTCTAGCCTTTCGTGATGTCATTAAAAAATCACTGAAATAAATAATCTATAATTGAATACACTTCGATATATTATTACGATTTTTCATAGGCATATTATGTTAGATGAACAAACATCTATGGAAAGCATTTCTCGACGGATCGAGGCAAGAAAAACAGAACTGGGATTATCAAATACTCAAATCTCGACGGCGTGTAACGTATCAACAAGAACCGTCATCAACTGGACGAGTGGTTTATCTAGCCCACATATTTCAAAACTGATCCCATTGAGCTTTGTGCTAAGAAAAGAATTGAGTTGGATCATATCGGGAAGTGAAAACATTCCAGATTGGCTTGGTGTTACTATGCCTGAAGTGATCGATTTTCATAAAGAATTAGCTAAATACTCAAAATCTGAGCGTACCATGTTATTCAAATCGATCAGCAGCTTAATCGAACAGTTTGGTTTTATTTTAAAATCAAAAGATAAAAAAGACTAATACCTAATCAAAAGTATTTAGCATTATTATTTTATAATGCTAAATATTAT
>NZ_CAWPRC010000149.1:0-31912 GCF_963890165.1 Aliivibrio sp. SR45-2
TAAAAGAACCGATAAAAATGGCGACCGCATTGGTCGCCATTTTTATTTAAACTACTTATTTACTATTTACGGGCGTTTAACTGCTCAGCAAAATCTAACATACGGTTTAATGGAATAAGTGATTTAATACGGATCTCTTCATCAACAAAAATCTCATGACCTGCACCACCTTCGTTTAATGCTTTTTCAATGGCGACTAAACCATTCATTGCCATCCAAGGGCAATGTGCACAACTACGACACGTTGCACCGGCACCAGCTGTTGGAGCTTCTAATAATTCTTTTTCTGGTACCATTTGCTGCATCTTAAAGAAGATGCCTTTATCCGTTGCCACAATCATTTTTTGTTGTGGTAGCTCTTTAGCCGCTTTAATTAATTGGCTTGTAGATCCAACGGCATCTGCTAATTCAACCACACTTGCAGGTGATTCAGGGTGAACAAGAACAGCGGCATCAGGGTGCAGTGCTTTCGCATCTTTTAATGCTTTTGCAGAAAATTCATCATGAACGATACATTCGCCCTGCCATAACAGCATATCTGCGCCTGTTTTATTCGCAATATACGAACCTAAATGGCGATCAGGTCCCCAGATGATTTTCTTATCTTCGTCATCTAAATGCTCTACAATTTCTAATGCAATACTTGACGTCACAACCCAATCAGCACGAGCTTTAACGGCTGCTGAGGTATTCGCATACACAACAACGGTATGATCTGGGTGAGCATCACAAAATTCAGTAAACTTATCTGCAGGACAACCAAGATCCAAAGAACACTCGGCGTCTAACGTTGGCATTAAGATTGTTTTTTCAGGCGTTAATATTTTTGCTGATTCTCCCATGAAACGCACACCAGCAATCACTAATGTTTTTGCATCATGACGATTACCAAATTTAGCCATCTCTAAAGAATCACCAACAAAGCCGCCAGTTTCTTCAGCTAATGCCTGGATTTCAGGATCAGTATAATAATGGGCAATTAACACCGCATTTTTATCTTTTAATAATTGTTTGATTTTAGCAATGTACTGAGTCTTTTCGTCAGCACTTAATTTTGTAGGTTTTGGAGGGAAAGGATATACAGTGTTGACATGATCTAGAATATGGCCCATTGCTCAGCTCATTAATTTTTAAAATAATCTGAACATTATACCTCTTCTTAGGGGGTCATCAAGTTAAGGGAAATAAAAAAGGAGCAAATCAGCTCCTTTTACTACAGTAATATATCAAATAATGAATTATAACGATTTCAATTGTGCAGCAGCGGTTTGAGCTGTTGTACTGTCTGAGTACTCTGTTATTACTTTTTGATAATATTTTTGTGCTGCAGCTTTATTATTATTACGTTTGGCTAACTCGCCCAGTTTTAGCAAAGCATCCGCTCGTTTATTCGAATCCGCGTAACTAACCACTTTGGTAAAGCTTTTTGCAGCCTCAACGTCATTCTTCTGAGCAAAATAAAGTTGCCCTAGCCAATAATGAGCATTAGAGCTATAAACCGAATCAGGATAAGCGGCAACAAATTCTTGGAATGCTTTTGTTGCTCCTGCGTAATCTTTCTTCTTCAAGATCAAATCAACTGCATTCTGATACGCTTCATTTTCGTTCGTATCAGTTGCGTATGAGCCTTCACCAGAATTAGCGTCATTATCTACAACAGGTTTTGCTGTCGATGGTTTCGCGGTTCTTAAGGTGTCAATTTCAACATACAGTTGACGTTGACGCTCTAACATTTGATCAAGTTCATAACTATTACGCTCAACAGTGCCTCGAATCTCAGAAAGTTCTTCTGATAATCCATCGAGTTGTTGTTGTAACTGAAGTTGAATTTGATTGCGGCTTTTAATTAAACGCTCTAAACGCTCAATACTTGTTGATGATGCTTGAGCAGATGAGCTTGAGGTCGCATTTAAATCCGTGACTGGAGCAGGAGCGGCGACCACAAGGGTCGCCGCACTCGCCAGCAACGTAAGCGGAATAATTCGCTTAAGGTTACTGTATTTCATATAAGCTGCCTTATAAACTATCGATTAGTATACTAATACTGCACGACGGTTTTTAGCGTAGTCTTCAGCTGTTTGGCCAAGAACTAGAGGTTTTTCTTCACCGTAGCTTACGATAGAGATTTGGTCTGCAGAAACACCTAAAGCTTGTAGGTATTTAGCAACTGCATTAGCACGACGTTCGCCTAGTGCGATGTTGTACTCAGGAGTACCACGTTCATCAGCATGGCCTTCAACGGTTACTTTAACTTCAGGCGCTTTGCTTAAGAAAGCCGCGTGAGCTGCAAGCATATCTTCATACTCTGAAGAAATAGTTGAGTTATCAAAAGCGAAGTAAACAGTCTGAACTTGACGTAAAGCTTGTTCTTTAACTTCTTGCTCAGTTAGAACTTCTTCACCTTCAACTACAGTAACAACAGTTGTATCTGTTTGGCCTTCACCAGCAGTACCGCTTGTTGTTTCTGTTCCGTTTGTTGATTCTTGACCAGCAGTACTATCAGTTGCGCTATCGCTAGAACTACAAGCAGAAAGAGCAACCACTGGCAGCGCGATTAAAAGACTCTTAAGAAGTTTATTTAGTTGCATTATATTTTCCTTATTTCCTAAATATTTAGTAGCTATAAAAATGGCGACCACGCTGGTGCCCTTACACGTCCGTTTGTCGCTGGTAAGCGAGCTTTAAAACGGCCATCTATAGAAACCATCGAAAGGACGTTTTGTTTTCTATAAATGGAACTGTAAATCACCATGCCGCCATTTGGCGCAATACTTGGTGACTCATCCAGTAGTGTCTTAGTTAAGACCTGGACAGCACCGGTTTCTAAATCTTGTTTTGCTAGATTAAATCCAGTCTCTGAGCGATTCACCATAACGATGTATTTACCATCAGGAGTGATCTGCCCACCAAGATTTTGACTGCCTTGCCAGGTTAAACGTTTTGTCGAACCGTCTTCTAAATTTACTCTATAAATCTGAGGTTTACCACCCCGATCTGATGTAAATATTAAAGACTTGTTATCAGGAGCCCAAAAAGGCTCAGTATTATTCGATCTACCTCGAGTAATTTGGCGCATCTTTTTCGTTTGTAAATTCACAATATAAACTTGAAGACTGCCGGTTTTGGATAATACGATCGCAAGTTCTTTTCCGTCATGAGAAAAACGAGGCGCACCGTTATGACGAGGATACGAAGCAATTAACTCCCTCTTCCCCGTGTAGATATTCATAATGAAAACTTGTGATCTTCTGTTTTCAAAACTTACATAAGCTAATTTCTTACCATCTGGAGACCAAGCTGGTGACATGATTGGCTGTTTCGACTTTAAAACCAAACGTTCGTTGTAGCCGTCATAATCCGCAATTCTTAACTGATATGGATGTTGAGATTTATCATTAACAACCACATAAGCAATTCGCGTTAAAAACGCGCCTTTTTCGCCTGTTAATTTTTCATAAACAACATCAGAAATACGGTGAGCGTATTTTCGTAACTGTGTTTTTGAAAGTGTCGCAATTTTATTAACTAAAATATGGTCTTGTGTTAAAACTAATTCCCCTGAATTACTTAACCCTTTAGATTTACCTTTCGTTAATTGACCACGAACCACATCAATAAGCTTATAAGAAACCTCATACTTTCCAGCGGCATTAACTTTCACTTCACCCGTAACAATGGCATCAACGCCCATCTTGGTCCAAGCTTCGTAATTAATGTCAGCATCTTTATATGGCGTTTGTGGCATTTTATTTGTCGGTAATGGACTAAATTTACCACTGCGCTGTAAGTCAGAAGAAATAATAGCTGAAATATCTTGTGGTAACTTGCCTTCACCATGCCACTTAAATGGAACGATGCCTATGGGTCTAGCAGAATTTACGCCCTCTGTGATTACAAGCTCGAGTTCAGCTTTAGCTATTTGGCTAAAACTCAAACACGCTATAAAAAGAGGTAATATCCATCGTTTAAGCACTTGCTCTTCCTTATTCTGGTTGAACCGTAAGATTTATATTTGTAAGTTTAGCTGCAATGTCTGCGTCTTTTGGTGTTGGGAAGACATTAACTTTAGTTACTGCTGTTTTTGCTGCTCTACACACTTGAGCATCTCCTCCCAAGGTTGTTACTGAGAGCAATAATCCAGAAGATGCCAGTTTAATTTTCACTCGGCAACTTTTTCCCATATAAGTATCATCAACAAGTAAATTCTGTTGAATCATTTGAGTATAAATTGCGGCGTAGCGATTCACTTCATCGTCAATATGCTGCTGTTTCGCAGAGCTATTTTGAACGGTTTCATCTTCTAAACCTGCAAATATGTCATTTAATGCCGCTTCTTTTTGCTTACGTGCAGCTTCCGCTTTTGCGGCTCTTGCTTTCTCTTTTTTGGCTTTTTCTGCCGCTAATTTTGCCTTTTCCTTTCTATCCGCCTCTGCCTTCGCTGCTTTTTCTTTTGCTATTTTTTCTTTCGCGACACGTTCAGCTTCTGCTTTAGCTGCTCGTTCTTTATCTAAACGGGCTTTTTCTGCTGAGGCTTTTGCTGCTTTTTCTTTATCAGCCTTCACTTTTGTTAATCTTGCCGCTTCCGCTTTCGCTGCTGTATCTGCTTTACGCTTTCGATCGGCTTCTGCTGCTGTTGCTCGTTCTTTCTCTTTTTTTGCTTGAGCGACAGCTTTCTTACGTTCATCTTCCGCTCTACGGGCTGCTTTTTTCTCTTTTACTTGTTGTTCTTTTAGCTTACGAATCCGATTTTCTTCGACTTTACGGTTTTTTTCTAATTGATCTGCCTGTTGTTTTAATCGATTTAGTCGCTTGGTCTCTGCACGAGAAGCTTTCTCTCTCTCTTGACGAATTTGAGATGCTTGTCTTGCAATCGTGCTTGGATCTATTACTACGGCTTGAATTGTATTTGGTTTTGCCTTTTCATCCATAGAAAAGTCACTACCGAAGATCAACGCGACAGCAAGCAACAAGTGCAACACGACAGAAACAACAATAGCAAAGGTGTAATTATTATCCGATTTCATCGATTATTATTCACTTCTATTCCTTGAGATCGGTAAGTAACCCAACTTTACTTACCCCTGCGCGGCTTAATTCATCAAGAACTAATACTATCTCTGAATATGGCGTACTGGCATCCCCGCCAACTGCGACGGGAGAATTAGGCTTAATGCTTAGTTCTGCTTTAACGTTCGTTATCATTTCTTGCATTGACATTGGACGACGTACGTCTTGATTATCAACACTTAAGCCTAGATTTCCGTCTTTATCAATCTCGACAATAATAAACGTTGCATTAGGATCTTCACCTGCCATTTCTTGTGCTGATTTCGCATTAGTCATCTCTGGTAATTTCACGTCTACCCCTTGAGTCACAAAAGGAGCCGTTACCATAAAGATAATTAGCAATACCAACATAACGTCAATATAAGGTACAACATTAATCTCGGCGGTTAGCTTGCGTTTTTTAGGTTGATAGCCAGACATTACTTCTCCTGACTTGCCATTGCTTGACGATGGAGAATACTAGAAAACTCATCCATAAATGCAGCGTAGTTATGCTCTAACTTACCTACTTTCACACTTAATTGATTGTAGGCAATTACCGCGGGAATTGCTGCAAACAGCCCCATAGCCGTTGCAACCAATGCCTCTGCAATACCAGGAGCAACCATCGCTAGAGTTGCTTGCTTTACCGCACCCAAGGCGATAAACGAATGCATAATACCCCATACCGTACCAAACAAACCAATATAAGGAGTAATAGAACCAACGGTTGCTAAAAATGGAAGGTTTGTTTCTAAATCATCAACTTCACGAGAGACCGTTACGCGCATTGAACGTATCGTTCCATCCATAACCGCTTCAGAAGATGATGAATTTACTCGAGATAGACGTGCAAATTCATTAAAGCCAGAATAAAAAATCTTTTCAGTACCACTGATTCGATCTTTACGTACTTTCACTTCATTAAATAGTTGCGCTAGATCCATGCCCGACCAGAATTTGCTTTCAAAACGTTCTGCATCAGTATGAGCAACGGCTAACACTTTTGAGCGTTTAAAAATCATTGCCCACGACATTACAGACAAGCTTAATAGAATAAGCATCACGATCTTAACTAATAAACTAGCGTGTAAAAATAGATCGAGAATTGATAGTTCACCTGTCACAAGATATCTCCGATAATATAAATAATGGTATCGCTTTTGGTTTCATTTTAGCGTTATCAATACAGGCTACCTTAACTGTAGCTTTGCACAATACTTTACCCTCAAAATTAACCAATAACTGACAAAAGGTCAGCGATACCCTTTTAATTTCTTCTATGAATGTTTCAACTGTGAGCTGCTCATCTAAACGAGCACCTTGTATAAAATCTATATCAACATGTTTAACCACAAATCCGAGAGACTCTTGCAGCAGTATCCCTTGAGATACTCCTTTTTCTCGTAATAATTCGGTTCTGGCTCTTTCAAAAAACTTTAAATAATTAGAGTGATAAACTACGCCACCTGCATCCGTGTCTTCATAGTAAACCGTGATAGGCCATTTAAAAACTGCCATTTTATATCACCCTCTTTTTCTTTTTTATTGAGAAATCAGTAGTTAACTATAACTGATAATTACCTATCGTCACTAGGTGAATTACCAAATTTTGAACTTAATAGCCAAAAATAAAGCGGCTTGTTACCTAAAAAAGTAACAAGCCGCTTAGTATGATGTTCCAATGTTCACATTTTATTAATTATGAAATCAAATAAAATAGAGATAACTAAAGTAACTTAATATCATCATTGAAAAATAAGGACTAAATAGCAGTTTCCAACCCCACTTTTGTGGAATAAAACCCACAACAAAAATAAACGCAGTACATACTGCATAAATCAATGCTGGCGCCATTAACCCACTAAAACCACCGATATTTTCTGAATATACCGTTGGCTCCCACATAAGCATTCCCGTGTGGAAAAGTGCGGCTCCAATTAATATCAACTTAACGATGATATTATTGATTGGGCTATGAACACTGTCTATTTTCCCAGCGATATTACTCACTGTCTTTATCCATCATTTCTGAGTGCTCTAACCAAAGAGCATTAATGATTGCAAATGAGCATGCTAGTAGCACACCTAGAATCCAAGCAAAATACCACATTGTTATACTCCTTAATAAAGCGAATTTTTGTTGTCTTCAACAAATTTAGTATCAATACGACCAAACATTTTATAATACGTCCATGCTGTGTAAGCAAGGATGATTGGGATCATAACAGCAGCTACCACTGTCATAATGTTTAGTGTTAATTCGCTTGATGTTGAATCCCACATAGTCAAACTATGGTTGGGATTTAAACTTGATGGCATTACGAATGGGAATAATGCAAAACCAGAAGTTAAGATCACACCAGCATTAGTCAGACTTGATGCGATGAAAGCAATTCCAGGTCTCTTCAACTTAGTTGTAATCATAACAATAAGAGGCATAACTACCGCAAGAGCAGGTGCTATCCATAACAATGGGTATTCTTTAAAGTTCAAGAATAAAGCGCCCACTTGACGGATAACTTCTTTATTTAATGGATCTGATGGTGCGTTATGATCCATAACACTCGTGATCACAAACCCATTAATGCTTTGAGCCCAAAAGCCAGCAATAGTAAACAGAACAATTACTAACGCAGCACAAATCATAGAAACTTGACTTGCTCTAGCGTGAATTTGATCCGTTGTTTTCATTTGTAGCCATGTTGAACCTTGCAGTACAAACATTGCAGAACTCACTAGACCACATACCAATGCAAATGGATTTAATAAGTCAAAGAAACCACCATGATACTTAAGCATCATTAGGTTGTTCAGTTCAAATGGAACACCTTGAAGTAAGTTACCAAAAGCAACACCAAAGATGACTGGTGGAACAAAGCTACCAATGAAGATTGCAGCATCCCACGCTGAACGCCAGCGTTTATCTTCAATTTTAGAACGATAATCAAACCCAACAGGGCGGAACCATAATGCAGCTAATGTCAGAATCATAGCTAAGTAAAAGCCAGAGAATGAAGCAGCATACACTAAAGGCCAAGCAGCAAATAATGCACCGCCTGCTGTTACTAACCAAACTTGGTTGCCTTCCCAGTGAGGAGCGATTGAGTTAATCATCACTCGACGTTCTGTATCTGTTTTACCGATGATAGGCACTAGTGTACCTACCCCCATATCAAAACCATCTGTTACCGCGAAACCAATCAGTAATACACCAATCAATACCCACCAAACAAATCGCAATACTTCGTAATCAAACATTGCTCAAATCTCCGTTTTTATGCTTCTACTTCGCGAGTTAACTTTGCTTCAGAACCTTGACCGTCTTGTTCAAAGTGATAGCGACCAGTTTTCAAGCTACTAGGTCCTTTACGTGCGAATTTAACCATTAGGTAAACTTCAGCAATCAAGAAAATAGTATATAAGCTAATAATTGCAGCTATTGAAATTAAAACTTCAGTAACAGTGAGTGATGATGCGGCAACATGTACAGGTAGTATTTCACCAACTGCCCATGGCTGACGACCATATTCTGCAACAAACCAACCCGCTTCAATTGCGATCCACGGCAGTGGCATACCGAATAATGCCGCTTTAAGTAACCATGGTTTTTGACCAATTTTTTGACGACACGTTTGATAAAACGCAAGACCAAAAATAAGTAGCATTGCTACGCCACAAGCAACCATTATGCGGAAAGAGAAGAATAATGGTAAAACATTTGGAATAGAATCATCTGCTGCCGCTTTAATCTGATCTTCAGTTGCATCAACAACCTTATCAGTATAACGCTTAAGCAATAAGCCATAACCTAAGTCATGCTTAACATCATCAAATGCTGCTATATTTTCAGGTGTTTTATCACCATTACGTAATTTTTCAAGAAGGTCATAAGCGATCATACCGTTACGAATACGAACTTCGTGCTGTGCTTTAAGATCGCGTAAGCCAGTGACTTGCTTATCTAATGAACGCGTTGCAATAATACCCATAACATAAGGGATCTTAATTGCATAATCCGTTTCCATCGTTTCTTGATTTGGTAAGCCAAATACGGTGAAAGCCGCAGGTGCTTCTTCTGTATGCCATTCAGCTTCAATCGCTGCTAGCTTAACTTGTTGAACTTCACCCAGTTCATAACCAGATTCATCACCAAGTACCATTACAGATAAAATTGATGCCATGCCGAAAGACGCAGCAATTGCGAATGAACGACGTGCAAAGGCAACATCACGACCTTTTAGTAGGTAGTATGAACTAATACCTAAAACAAACATTGCGCCAGCAGTGTAACCAGAAGCAACGGTATGAACGAATTTAACTTGAGCGACAGGGTTTAGTACAACTTCAGCGAAGCTAACCATTTCCATACGCATCGTTTCAAAATTAAATTCAGCACCGACAGGGTTTTGCATCCAACCGTTTGCTACTAGAATCCAAAGCGCTGAGAAATTCGAACCTAAAGCAACTAACCACGTTACTGTAAGATGCTGACGTTTTGATAAACGATCCCAACCAAAGAAAAATAGTCCTACAAAAGTAGATTCAAGCATGAAAGCCATCAGTGCTTCGATCGCAAGAGGCGCACCGAAGATATCACCAACATAGTGAGAATAGTAAGACCAGTTTGTACCAAACTGGAACTCCATGGTTAGGCCTGTTGCTACACCTAATGCGAAGTTAATACCAAATAACTTACCCCAGAACTTTGTCATGTCCTTGTAGATTTGTTTGTTAGTCATTACATATAACGACTCCATGATAGCCAATAGAAAGGCCATACCTAAAGTCAGAGGAACGAATAGGAAGTGATACATCGCTGTCATTGCAAACTGCAACCGCGATAACTCCACTACATCAGTGATCATGAGAACTCCTTTGTGTCAGGCTGAATGACACAGTGCTTTCACACTTTTGGGTGAACGTGGCACTTTTTATTTAGCTCTAATAGTTATAATTGTATTAGTAACTATAAAGTGTTGCACGAATGTATAATAAACGTTAGCTTAATGTTAAGCATAACCTAATATAGAACGTGCTAATATTAATAGGAAACACGATATCTTTCAAAAGATTTGTCCCTTATTTGAAAGTTAATTACAGATATTTTTACATAACCGTTCGTTTTTCACACTTTACACATTTCTTATACGAAAAAACGAGTGATTTTGATCACTCGCTTTCATTTTTTTACGTCAATATGAATAGATTATGACAATATGTGTATATTTCACCATTAACTATTTACCTGGTCTATCAATACCAAAATGAAGATAGGCTCGATCTGACACAATACGCCCTCTTGGTGTTCTCTGGAGGTAGCCTTGTTGAATTAAATAAGGTTCTATCACATCTTCAATCGTATCTTTTTCTTCACCAATTGCAGCGGCTACGTTATCTAGACCCACCGGGCCACCATTGAATTTCTCCATGATTGCCAATAATAACTTTCTATCCATGTAATCAAACCCACACACATCAACATCTAACATGTTTAATGCCTTATCTGCTATGTCTGGTGAGATATGACTGTCACTCATAACATCTGCATAATCACGAACTCGACGTAACAATCGGTTGGCAATTCGTGGTGTACCACGAGCACGTCTAGCCACTTCCAATGCGCCCTCTGATTCCATGGACAAATTCAAACAATCTGCACTACGTTGAACGATATATTGTAAATCGTCTACTTTGTAATATTCTAATCGTTGAACAATACCAAAACGGTCACGCAGTGGAGAAGTCAAAGAACCGGCTCTGGTGGTTGCACCAATTAATGTAAATGGGGGCAAATCAATTTTGATTGAACGAGCTGCAGGACCTTCACCAATCATAATATCTAATTGGTAATCTTCCATCGCGGGATACAGTATCTCTTCAACTACAGGACTTAATCGATGGATTTCATCGATAAATAAAATATCGTTTTCTTCTAGATTAGTAAGAAGCGCAGCTAAATCTCCCGCTTTCTCAAGAACAGGACCCGATGTCGTTCGGATACTCACTCCCATTTCATTGGCAACAATATTAGCTAACGTTGTCTTACCTAATCCTGGAGGACCAAAAATTAGTAGATGATCAAGTGGCTCTTGTCTCATCTGCGCAGCCTTAATGAAAATTTCCATTTGACTACGAACATGATCTTGCCCGCGATAATCTTCCAGTTTCTTTGGACGTATCGCACGATCGATGACTTCTTCGTCACGAAAAACAGGGTTATCAGCAGCAATAAGGCGATCGGCTTCAATCATAAAAGGTCTCAAAAAATTCTGTAAGTAAAGAGGCGATAAATAAAGTTAGATCATTGATTTCAATGATTCACGAATTAGAGATTCACTGGTCATATCAGGTTTTGCGACTTGAGATACCATTTTAGACGCCTGCACTGGTTTATAGCCTAAAGAAATAAGCGCACTGACTGCTTCATCTTGCGCACTTTGAGGCGATGAAATCAAATCAGAAGCATCATCCATTGACGTAGTGTCTGCTGGAGTAAATAAGTCACCCGCTCCCCACCCTTTTAGGCGATCTTTCATCTCTACGACTAAACGCTCTGCCGTTTTTTTACCAACACCTGGTAATTTGACTAAGGTCGAAATATCTTCACGCTCAACACTTTGAACAAATTGAGAAGCAGTCATGCCAGACAGTATCGCCAAACCAAGTTTTGGCCCCACGCCGTTAGCTTTGATCACTTCTCTAAATAACGCTCGTTCTTTTTTAGTATTAAAACCGTAAAGTAATTGAGCATCTTCACGTACTACATAATGAATATAGATAATGGCTTCGGTACCAATCGGTGGTAATTCATAAAAACAACTCATTGGCATTTGAACTTCATAACCAATACCACTGACTTCAATGAGTAATTCTGGTGGTTGTTTTTCTAATAGATTTCCACGAAGGCGTCCGATCACAATAGATACTCTTTAAAATAATTAACTGGTTAGGATAGTAATAAAGAACTGGATAGATATCCAGTAAAAGAAATGAGAATTTATTCCCTCTTTTATCTAGCGATATCGTCCTCGCCTTGCTCCTGTCGCTTTCCCCGCTAAGGCGATTAACGTTTTATTCGTATTCGCATGACAAATTGCAACCCCTAAACCATCAGCGGCATCCGCTTGTGGTTTTGCTGGTAATTTAAGCATCGTCATAACCATATGCTGAACTTGAGCTTTATCGGCTGCACCCGTTCCCGTTACGGCTTGTTTAATTAAACGAGCAGCATATTCATATACAGGTAAGTCTGCATTAACGGCAGCAACAATCGCACTTCCTCTTGCTTGTCCTAACTTAAGTGCTGAATCCGCATTTTTTGACATAAATACTTGCTCGATCGCGAATACATCTGGTTGAAACTGCGTAATAATTTCAGAAACGCCAGCATAGATCTGCTTTAAGCGACCGGGAAGTTCTTTTTCTGACATCCGAATACAACCACTCCCTAAATATTGCAAATGACGACCGTTTTGACGAATAACGCCATAACCGGTAATACGAGAGCCGGGATCAATTCCTAAAATTATAGACATAGCATTATTTAAACCACTGATTATTTATACAGTTATAGTATATACAAAAATGCCCGCATAAGGCGGGCATTTTTTAATAAAAAGAAACTTTAATTAATTAAGCGTCTTTTTTCTCAGCAAATTTTACTGCAATCGCTAATTCTGCAAGAGAATCTGGATTCGCAGGGCTTGGAGCATTCGTAAGTAAACATGCTGCAGCCGTTGTTTTAGGGAATGCAATAACGTCACGAATGTTTTCAGTACCGCAAAGTAGCATTGCAAGACGGTCAAGACCAAAAGCAAGACCTGCGTGTGGCGGCGTACCGTATTTAAGCGCTTCAAGTAAGAAACCAAATTTCTCTTGTTGCTCTTTCGCTTCAATACCTAGGATACCGAATACTGCAGTTTGCATTTCAGCATTGTGAATACGTACAGAGCCACCACCAACTTCATAGCCGTTGATAACCATATCGTAAGCATCAGAGTTTGCAGCAGCAGGGTTTACTTTAAGCTCTTCCGCTGTCATGCCTAATGGAGAAGTAAATGGGTGGTGCATTGCATGCAAGTTACCTTCGCCATCTTCTTCAAACATTGGGAAATCAATAACCCAAAGAGGTGCCCATGCTTTTTTATCTGTTAGTTCTAAGTCATCACCAAGCTTGATACGTAATGCACCCATTGCTTCAGAAACAATGTTTGCTTTATCTGCACCAAATAGGATGATATCGCCACTTTCAGCTTCTGTGCGTTCTAAAATACCATTTACAACGTCTGCGTTTAGGAATTTAGCAACAGGAGATTGAACACCTTCAAGACCAGCAGCACGATCGTTTACTTTCATCCAAGCAAGGCCTTTCGCGCCGTAAATACCAACAAATTTGCCGTATTCATCAATTTGCTTACGAGAAAGCGATGCGCCACCAGGAACACGAATAACCGCTACACGGCCTTTTTCGTCATTTGCAGGACCAGCGAATACTTGGAATTCTACGTCTTTAAGAAGATCTGCAACGTCCACTAATTCTAGTGGGTTACGTAGATCTGGCTTATCAGAACCAAAACGACGAATCGCTTCAGAGAATTTCATTATTGGAAATTGACCAAGCTCAACATCAAGAAGTTCTTTCCACATGTCATGAACCAAACGTTCAGTAATATCACGAACTTGGTTAGACGAAAGGAAAGAGGTTTCGATATCTATTTGAGTAAATTCAGGTTGGCGGTCAGCGCGTAAATCTTCATCACGGAAACATTTAACGATTTGGTAGTAACGGTCAAAACCAGACATCATCAGAAGTTGCTTAAACAACTGTGGTGATTGTGGAAGTGCGTAGAAGCTGCCTTTATGAACACGGCTTGGTACTAGATAATCACGAGCGCCTTCTGGCGTTGCTTTTGTTAGTACTGGTGTTTCGATATCTAAGAATAGGTTCTCATCTAAGAAACGACGAACAAAGCTAGATGCACGAGCACGTAACTTGATACGGTCACTCATTTCTGGACGACGTAAATCAATATAACGGTACTTCAGGCGTTGCTCTTCTGAGTTCGTTTGATTGAAATCCAATGGAAGTGCTTCAGAACGGTTGATGATCTCAAGACCTGTCGCGTAAAGTTCAACTTCACCCGTAGACATATCTTTATTTACTTGGCTGTCAGGACGAACACGTACTTCGCCAGTAAATTTAATACAGAATTCATTGCGCAGTTGGTTAGCAATTGAAAAGATATCTTTCATATCTGGGTCAACAACTACCTGAACGACACCTTCACGATCTCGCATATCAATGAAGATAAGACCGCCTAAATCACGGCGACGGTTTACCCAGCCGCAAAGTTCTACAGTTTGTCCTGCAAGGGACTTGTTCAAGTTACCACAGTAATGGCTGCGCATAATGATTTCCCAATCTAAATATACATATCAATAATAAATGCAGTGAAATAGTCTCACTGCATTTTTCATAAACTGATTCTACGTTTGTTTAAATGATGAATAAAACAGCAGGCTCGCTGAAATAGTAAGCAAAACGCAAAAATATGGCCTCATTATAAAGAAAAATCAGGTCACGATATAGGCCTGAATGAAAAAAACAGGCTTAATGAGAAAGTTCCACCTAAATTATTCTCTCTTTTTAATTTCATTCTCTTTCAAAGTGTAATGACACTAAAGACATCAAGCTCAGAATTAATTACAATAGCGCGTTCATGAGCAGGAAAGCCATGAAACCTATCTTTCTAGGTAAGTAAATGAATTGATATTTACCTAGACTGATATGAATAACACCACTGCCATTAAAATAAACGTAATGACGTAATCATGATTAAGTAAACAAAAACAACTTAATCATGATTGGTATTGGTTGATAGTACGTATGGACATAACAACGCGTCTTTGTGAGAAAACCATGGCTAACCCAGATACTATATTTTCAGCTCCAATCGATAAAATTGGTGACTTTACCTTTGACGAACGTGTCGCAGAAGTATTTCCAGACATGATTCAACGTTCAATTCCAGGCTATAGCAACATTATTTCTGCTATTGGTATGCTTGCTGAACGTTACGCTAAACCTCATTCAAGTGTTTATGATTTAGGTTGCTCACTGGGTGCGGCAACGTTATCTATGCGTCGTCACATTAATCAAGAAGGCTGTCAGATTATTGGCGTCGATAATTCCTCAGCAATGGTCGAACGTTGTCGTTTACTGATTAACGCTTATCGTTCAGATACACCCGTAACCATTGTTGAAGCGGATATCCGTGATGTCAATATTCAAGATGCATCGGTCGTCGTATTAAATTTTACTTTGCAATTTTTAGTGCCAGCCGATCGTAGAGCCCTATTGGAGAAAATCTATTCTGGATTACGTCCCGGTGGCATTCTTATTTTATCTGAGAAATACATCTTCGAAGATGGTGTCGTTAACGAGTTATTGATCGATTTACATCATGATTTCAAACGTGCTAATGGCTACAGTGAATTAGAAATAAGCCAAAAGCGCAGCGCCATTGAAAATGTCATGCTGCCAGATCCAATTGATGTTCACAAACAACGCTTCCAAGAGATTGGCTTTAAAAGCTCTGAAGTCTGGTTCCAATGCTTTAATTTTGGCTCAATGTTCGCGATCAAATAATCGATATAAATCCTTTATTTTCACTTATTAATTAACTAAAGATATTTCAATGTTTAATTTTGCTAATTTTTATAAACTTATTGCTCAAGATACCATTCTTCAGCCTTGGCTAAACACCCTTCCCCAGCAATTAACCGATTGGCAAAATGCTGAGCATGGGGATATAGAACGCTGGCTTAAAGCGCTAAAAAAAATCCCTGAAGGCTGTGCTGAAAACATTGATTTAAAAACGTCAGTTACGCTATCAAATAATAGCCCTTTGATTGATGGCGAACGTAAAAAACTAGAAAGTTTATTACGCACCTTCCATCCATGGCGTAAAGGCCCGTTCACGGTTCATGACATTCATATCGACACTGAGTGGCGCTCTGACTGGAAATGGGATCGTGTTCTACCTCACTTATCGCCATTAAAAAATCGATCTATCTTAGATGTCGGCTGTGGTAACGGATATCATATGCTTCGTATGTTAGGAGAAGGGGCTCGCTTGTGTGTTGGTATCGATCCCTCTCACCTATTCTTAGTTCAGTTTGAAGCAATTCGTAAATTAATGGGCAATGACCAACGAGCGCATTTATTACCTTTAGGGATCGAACAGCTTCCTGAATTAAATGCGTTTGATACTGTATTTAGTATGGGCGTGCTGTACCACCGTCGTTCGCCTCTTGATCATCTTATTCAATTAAAAAATCAACTCGTCGCTGGCGGTGAGCTCGTTTTAGAAACCCTCGTTATTGATGGCGATGAAAACGCAGTATTAATGCCAGTTGATCGTTATGCTCAAATGCGTAACGTCTATTTCTTTCCATCAGCTAAAGCGTTAAAAGTATGGTTAGAAAGCGTCGGGTTTATTGACGTAAAAATTGTCGACGAGTGCGTAACAACAACAGGTGAACAACGCTCTACAGAATGGATGAAACACAATTCATTACCTGAGTATTTAGACCCTACGGACTCATCAAAAACAATTGAAGGTCACCCTGCACCTAAACGTGCGATCTTAATTGCAAGAAAACCTGACTAAACTCTTACATTAGAGGGCTTCTCGCTCTCTTTTTTTATCGTTACTATGCACATGTTAATCTAACTCAACGGAACATAAAATGATCCAACGAATTCTACCACTGGTTGCAATTTTAAGTCTTTCAGGATGCGCTCTCACTCAACAGGCGACCCCCGTTGCAGCAGATAATTCAGAAACAGTTGCCGCTATTAAGTCTATGGAAACCAATCTAGATACTCGCTTAGATGGAATGGAAACCAAAATAGAAACCCAAAACGACTACATTTCAACCTTAGAGAAAGAACTTTCGAACGTATCAGAAGAGTTATCTCTGGTTCGAACAGAACAAACTAAGATTCAAATGAGTATCAAACAAGCAACGAATAAGAAAGCTCGTTTAGTTCAGATGCCAGTCTCTCTTCAAACACAATCATTAAAAGACACTATCATTTTAGGTGCCATCGAAAATGTAGAAATTGCAGATATTAAGCAAGTATTTACCGCTCGAATAGATACTGGCGCAACCACCTCATCATTGAATGCAGTCGATCTTCAAGAATTTGAACGCAATGGCACACAATGGGTACGTTTTCATTTAGTTGCACAGAATAAAAAAGCGGAAACTGATGAGTTAGAGTGGATTACCGCCCCTGTTATACGCAATGTTAAAATCCGTCAATCAACAAACGAAGAGGCCGAACGACGACCTGTCGTTGAATTATGGATTAAACTTGGGGCAATCCATGAAAAAGTACAGTTTACCCTTGCAGATCGCTCTCACATGACCCATTCTATTTTACTTGGACGTGAGTTTATTCAAGACATTGCCGTTGTTGATGTCAGCAAAGAATTTGTTCAAAGCAAAAAATAATCGCCTTCCAAGAAAGCAATAACATAATAAATATAATTGAACGTTATGTTATTGCTTAAATTATAATTATCTTTCCACTTATGCCATTACAACGAGGATGTTATGCCATCAAGAGTGCCTTTTTATTTTCTTATCTCCCTACTAATTATTGCGGGACTTACGTTGAGCTGGCTACGCCACGATTCATACGGAGTGCCTTGGACACCAGGTGAGAGAAGCCAAGTTTGGGATGTAGAAGCCCGAATTCAATTTGATGCAGTAAATAAACCAGTCAAGGTTTCTATGGCTGCACCACAAACTCAAACAGGTTTTACTATTGTCGATGAGAGTGCATCTTCTCCAGGCTATGGTATCGCTTATCTAACAACAGAGCATGGACGCCGAGCTGAATGGACAATTCGTCAGGCTGACGGACCACAAACGCTCTATTATAAAACTCAAATCTTAGTAGACCCGCAAGCAGACTCCGTTATTCAGCCCCCAGAATCAGAGAAACCTGAAGCCGTCACTTTTGAAGGCCCTCATGAATCTGCGGCAATCTCATTATTAGATCAAGCCAGAGCTCGTTCTTCTGACGATATTACGTTAACTCGCGAACTTATTAAGCAATTTAATGATAAAGATAACCAAAATGCGTCTTTGCTTCTTAATGACTTAACGAGAGTTCAAGCTATTTCAAAACTCTTAAGTTTTGAGAATATCCATAATAAAGTTATTGGTACTCTTTGGTTAGAAGATGGGCGTCGTCGTCAATCTGTTCAGCATATGATTGAAGTATGGAGTGGCAAAAACTGGCAGTTGTTTAACCCAGAAACGGGAGACCAAGGTCAACCGGCTAACTTACTGCTTTGGGACGAATCAAATGTCTCTCTCTTAGACGTTGTTGGTGGTAAAAATAGCCAAATCAACTTCTCTATGATCGCACAAGAAATTTCTCCTACTGCTGCAACCGAGAAGAAAGTAGAAGCAGACAACCTGCTAAACTTCTCTATCCACAGTCTTCCTCTTGAAGAGCAATCGATGTTTAAAACCATCATGCTTATTCCAATTGGTGCACTGATGGTTGTGTTCTTACGAGTCATTATCGGTTTGAAAACATCAGGTACTTTCATGCCAGTGTTGATCGCGGTTGCTTTTGTGCAAACACAATTAATCACAGGTATTGTTGGTTTCTTACTGATTGTTGGTACCGGCTTAATCATTCGTAGCTATTTATCCAAATTAAACCTACTCCTGGTATCCAGGATATCCGCGGTGATCATCTCTGTAATCATGATCATTTCAATCTTCACGATTGTTGCCTTTAAGATTGGTTTAACAGCAGGATTAAGTATTACCTTCTTCCCTATGATTATCCTTTCTTGGACTGTAGAACGTATGTCGATTCTATGGGAAGAAGAAGGCTGGAAAGAAGTTGCGACTCAAGGTGGCGGTTCATTATTAACAGCCGTTCTTATCTACATCGCAATGACAAACCCGTTCGTACAGCACTTAACGTTTAACTTTATTGGTATTCAGCTAATTATTTTAGCCATTATACTGATGCTTGGTAATTATACTGGTTACCGTTTAAGTGAGCTTCGTCGCTTTAAGCCTTTAGCGGAGGACTAACCTATGTTTAGTAGATTCACGTCTCCGTCTAAGCTAAAAGAAAAAGGGATCATGGGCATGAATCAACGTAATGGCAGTTATATCGGCCGTTACAATGATCGAAGCAAATACCCATTAGTTGATGATAAGTTAAAAACAAAAGTGATTGCGGTAAAAGCAGGCGCTACAGTTCCTAAACTTATTGGTGTAATCGATAGCCAAGCTGAAGTGAAGAATATTCACGATATCGTTAAAGACTGGCCTGGTTTTGTTATCAAACCAGCCCAAGGCAGTGGCGGTAAGGGCATTTTAGTTGTTACTTCTCATAAAGATGGCGTGTATTACAAGCCATCTGGAGCAGAAGCAAACAAGCAAGATGTAGAGCGACATATTACCAATACACTTGCAGGTCTTTTTTCTCTTGGTGGAAAAAACGATGTTGCGATGATCGAGAACTTAATCGAGTTTGATGATGTGTTTGACGGCTTCAGTTATGAAGGAGTGCCAGATGTACGTATTATCGTATTTAAAGGCTACCCTGTAATGGCGATGATGCGTTTATCAACAACAAACTCCGATGGAAAAGCCAACTTGCACCAAGGTGCTGTTGGTGTGGGTATCGACATAGGGACAGGAAAAGCCGTACGTGCCGTACAATTTGATTTACCTGTAGAAAACCATCCTGATACGGGTAAATTATTAAGTACGCTAGAAGTCCCTCATTGGCACAAACTATTGACCCTTGCATCTAGTGCGTGGGAAATGACCGGATTAGGTTATCTGGGTACTGATATGGTACTCGATAAAAAATACGGACCAATGGTTCTAGAACTTAATGCTCGTCCAGGCTTAGCGATTCAAATTGCAAACGGAACAGGGTTACTCCCTCGTTTAAAGCATATTGAAAGCTTGGAAGAAACCGTTCCCTACCCAACTCCAGAAGCTCGTGTTGCTTATGCAATGGAACAGTTTGGTATTTATAATAAATAACTGACCTGTGTACATCAAACTAAAAAAGGGAAGAAAGCTTATGCTCTCTTCCCTTTTTATTTATATAAACAAACATCAGCTAATTCGGTCTATTTTTCCCAACGCTGCGCCGCAGATTTATCAGTGTCTCTAGATTCAACCCAACGTACTTCTTTGGTTGTTCTTTCTTTCTTCCAAAAAGGTGCATTTGTTTTTAAGTAATCCATAATGAATTCGCAAGATTCAAACGCAGCACCGCGGTGTGCACTCGATACGCCAACAAACACAATTTGATCGCCCAGTTCCAGATTACCAACACGATGAATCACTTTCACTTTTAATAGCGGCCAACGTTCTTTCGACTGTGCGACAATATCATTCAATGATTTTTCTGTCATACCAGGGTAATGCTCTAAAGAAAGCCCCGTCACATCATCACCAAGGTTCATATCTCGAACCTTACCGATAAAAGTAACCACAGCACCAGAGGCTGTACCTTCTGCTAACAGAGTATATTCATCACCAACATTGAAGTCATGTTCTTGAACAGAAATCATCTTAACCACCTGTTACTGGTGGGAAAAAGGCGACTTCATCACCATCAACAACCGCGGAATCTAAGCTTGAAATAGTTTGATTTATTGCGACAAGCAATTTTCCTTTTTCTAGGGCTAAATCCCACTTACCTTCTTTTTTACTTAACTCTTCTCGAATTGCTTCCGCTGTCGCGTACTCACCTGTAAGTTCCAGTTTACCGGTTCCTACTAACTCTTTAGTTTGGGCAAAAAATAATACTGTGATCATGCGTCAACCTTAAAGTGTCCAGATTTACCGCCCGTTTTTTCTAATAAACGAACTTGACTAATAACCATGTCTTTTTGAACGGCTTTACACATATCATAAATGGTTAGAGCCGCAACAGAAGCAGCTGTTAAGGCTTCCATTTCAACGCCAGTTTTTCCAGTTAACTTACAGACTGATTCAATACGAACCATGTTTTCAGCTTCAATTGCTTCAAGTTGAACTTCTACTTTAGTCAGCAACAACGGATGGCATAATGGAATAAGATCCCATGTCTTTTTCGCTGCTTGAATGCCTGCAATACGTGCGGTAGCAAAAACATCACCTTTATGATGAGAACCAGAAACAATCAACTTTAGAGTTTCTGGCGCCATATGTACGAATGCTTCTGCACGCGCTTCACGAACGGTTTCTTGTTTTGCTGATACATCAACCATGTTCGCCTCACCAGAGGCATTAATATGAGTAAAATTTGACATAATTCTTCTTTATTATCCGCCAATAGAGGCTAAATGAGGGGTCATTCCAGCGTGGCCATCATGTAAAAAGTGGCCTTCTGCTTTATTATCTAATTGCGTTTGAATGCGCTGAATTAACTCGTCTTGCTGAGTATCAGCTTGCAATAAATCACGTAATTCAACACCGTAATCACCAAATAGGCACATATGTAACTTACCTTTTGCTGATACTCGTAATCGATTACAACTCTGACAGAAATCTTTTTCGTAAGGCATTATCAACCCAATTTCACCCATATAATCTGGATGAATAAAGACTTGAGCTGGGCCATCACTTTCGCCACGAGCTTTTAATATCCAGTTATTCGCAATTAAGTGATTACGGATCGAGACACCAGATTGATGATGATTTTTGAAAAGATCGTCCATTTCACCCGTTTGCATCAACTCAATAAAACGCAATTGAATAGGACGAGTTTGGATCCACTTTAAAAAGAGAGGTAATTCGGTGCTGTTGAGATCTTTCAGTAATACCGTATTCACTTTGACTTGCTTGAAACCCACTTCAATTGCTTTATCAATACCAGCCATAACTTCGGCGAATTTATTTTCACCTGTGATCTGATAAAACATATTTGGATTTAAGCTATCAACACTGACATTGATATTCGTTAGACCTGCTTCACGCCATTCAGCGACATGTTTTTCCATCCGATAACCATTTGTTGTCGTAGCAACTTTAGTTATCCCCGGCTGAGAAGCCACAGTACGGATAATGTCAGTGAAATCTTTACGAAGGCTTGGCTCTCCCCCTGTAATACGCACTTTTGACGTACCACAACGGGCAAACGCACTCACAGTACGTTCGATTTCATCAAGCTCTAGGAAGGACTCTCGCTTACCATTTTCAGGTCGATAACCATCAGGTAAGCAATAAGTACATTTAAAATTACAGACGTCTGTAATCGACAACCGTAAATAATAAAACTTACGGTTGTAGTTATCTTCAAATTGTTTCGCCACGGAACACCTTTCCAAACACGGGAGGCTTGTTCATTTCCAAACAAACCCTTGTGACCGAATTGTCACTGGCTCACACTACATATTGAATATTTCTTAGAACAACTTAGTAGCTTGAGCTCGGAGTTATGGCAACCACACTAAACCAGTATTAATTCAGTTGGTGCTCTTATTAAAATACTCAATATTTCTGTGGTTTTCCAATTTCTTTTGAAATTAACCCAAAATTTCTCTATTTTATTTGATTACTGTTAACTTTGTTAATAACAAATTACTTAAAACTGTGATTAATTCAACATTTACTTTATTAGTACTTGTCCAATTTATTATTATCCACCACACTCAATTTACGTTTTTTAAAGAATATAAACATGACTGAACATAAAATTGTTGCCATTGGTGGTGGTCACGGCTTAGGGCGAGTTCTTGCTGCGCTTAGTGATTTTGGAAGCAATGCTACAGGCATAGTAGCAACAACAGATAATGGAGGCTCTACAGGGCGCATTAGAGAGTGCCAAGGAGGAATTGCGTGGGGAGATACTCGAAATTGTATCAACCAGCTCATTATGGACCCTTCGATTAGCTCTATGATGTTTGAATACCGATTTAAAGGCCTAGGTGAATTACACGGTCATAATCTTGGAAATCTAATGCTTACCGCGTTAGACAACCTAAGTGTTCGTCCATTGGATGCCATTAATTTAATTCGAGATATGCTAAAAGTAGAGACAAACATCATTCCAATGTCTGAGCATCCATCAGATTTAGGCGCGTTAACCACTGATCTACGTAAAATATCAGGGGAAACCAATGTTGATGACATGGAAGAAGTTCCACTTCGTCTTTTTCTTGATCCTGAAGTACCAGCAACCTTAGAAGCAATTGATGCAGTAAAAGAATCGGATTTGATTTTACTTGGACCAGGCAGTTTTTTAACGAGCATAATGCCACCGTTACTATTACCCGGAATTGGTAAAGCTATTGCAGGAAACAAGCATGCAAAAGTCGTCTTCATTGATAATTTATCTAAAGAGTTTGGCCCTGCAGGTAAAATGAACCATTCAACGATGTTAGCTTGGTGTGAACGCGCGTGTTCGGGAAGAAAAGTAGATATCGTTCTAACAGATCGAGAATTAGCTGAGTTACAAAATGAATACGATTGCAGAAAAACAGATCTCGCGTCACCAAATCATGATTGGCGACACGATAGAGACAAATTAAAACAAGCTATCGTTGGGCTATTAAACTAACCAAGGCAGCTTTAGAATAGGCTTTTATTTTATAATAAAAGCCAATTTCCTAAATCAGAAACTCTCGATAAGCACGCTCTGTTTGACGAGCAATATCAACAAACTCAGACATATTATTCTGAACCCATTCTTTTTGATGTGATTTTGCTTTTTCTTCGACATCAATCGCCATTCCCGCTAACTTATCCGCACCAAAACTCCCAGCGCTACTCTTTAAGCAATGGCTAATTTCTCTTACTTTATCAATTTCAGGTTGAGAACTTAATGTATCAATAAAGTCATGTAATTCATCACAGAAAATACCAAATAAAAAGGGCACATTCTCATCACCAACTTCCTGCACTAACTGATTGACGGCTAGTTGATTTACATATTGATTCACGGTATCACCCTCTATTTATCATTCCATGACTGTAATTTTCTATATATTGTGGAAGGGCTCACCTCTAATTGCTTAGCGGCTTGTGGAATGTTCCCATCACATAGAGTAATTGCATCTTCTATAATCTGCTTTTCAGACAACCATAATGGTCTAATTTCTTTTTTCATATTGCCTTCAGGTACGAATTCAATATCAACTGGAGGTTGTTCAAAATGACGGCTTAAGCGATTAACTGCTTGTAAAGATGCAATATTCGAACCATTATTATCTTCTGGTGCTAACGGTGGCGGAAGCATAGAAAGCAAGACTTCTTTACCTCGAATCAATACCACGACATTTCTAATGACGTTTTGTAATTGCCGAACGTTTCCCGGCCAATCATATTCAAGAAATCGAGAGACCACATCAGGGCTAAATGTAATAAATTCTCTCCCTTCTTCATGAGAAAAATGACCTAATATTGAGTGACCAATTTCAATAATATCATTGCCTCTTTCTCGTAACGGAGGCAGCGTTAATGGGATAACATGCAATCGATAATATAAATCTTCACGGAATCGACCTGCTTGAACTTCTAGCCAAGGATCACGATTAGTTGCACAAACAAATCGAACATCAACTCGACTCATTTTAGAAGAACCTACTTTTTGAAAGGTCCCTGTTTGAATAAAACGTAATAATTTGGTTTGCAGGTCTAAATCCATTTCGCACAATTCATCTAAGAACAGGGTTCCTCCGTCAGCTTGTTCTGCCGCCCCTTTCCTATCAACTGACGCTCCTGTAAATGCGCCTTTAACATGACCAAACAACTCACTTTCAATCAAGTCTTTCGGTATCGCGGCACAGTTAATCGCGATGAATGGCCCGTCTCCCCGCTTACTTGCTGCGTGAACGGCTTCGGCACACACTTCTTTACCTGTTCCTGATTCCCCAGTAATAAAGACCGTGGCTTTACTTGGCGCCGCAGAATCAATAGTTCGATATACTTGATGCATTTGAGAGCTACTACCAATAAAACCTTGGTATTGATTGTTGCTTTTATTTGGATCAAGACCCGTATTATCTAAGTTCTTCTGCGCTCTTCTTAATGCACTATTTACAGTGACTCTGAGCCTATCGGCTTCACATGGTTTAATAAGAAAATCCTGAGCACCTAAACGCATCGCTTCAACGGCAACATCAATAGAACCATGGGCAGTCATTAACACAACAGGTGTATCATGATGAATTTTTCGAATTTCCGTTAAAACCTCAAGTCCAGTCATATCCGGCAAGCGCAAATCCAATAAAATTAAATCCGGTGCCTTTAACGTCACTTTTTCAATCGCATCAACACCTTTTGCTACAACATCGATATCTAAACCTAAAGGATTAAGGTAAGAACGATAAAGCGCAGCAACAGAAGCGGTGTCTTCAACCATGAGTAAATATTTTTTTTGCATCAGAATCCAAACCATTAAAAAGCATATCAACCTTTGCATTTTCGCATAATGCAATTGCATAACGCAAAGGTATTTTCGCATTATGCAAAACAGTTGTGATATCGCGTCTTTTTTGTACTAAATTAGGCGTTTTTCATGCTATAAAAAGTTGGCACGCTCTCTGCTATATGTATAGTGACCCTTTAAGCCAAAGGGTCACCTAGCCAACTGACGTTGTTAGTGAAATTTACTTTCACATGAACAATAAAGCCAACCGGTATATTACGGTTGGCTTCTTTTTTTCTTAAAATCAATAATTTACAAAATAGTCATTAACTATTCGTTATAAATTGATTCCTTAATTTGTCTACCTCATCCCTTACTTTAGCAGCCTGTTCAAACTCGAGATCTCTCGCATGTTGATACATTTTTGCTTCTAATCGTTGAACTTCTTTTTCTAATTGCTGAGGCGTCATCGATTGATAACTCGCTCCTTCTTCTGCCACCTCTGATAGCTTCATTTTAGGTGCGACTATTTTCCGTTTATTCTTAGTCATATCTCCCAGCTCAAGAATATCAGCCACATTTTTTTTCAATGCGGTTGGCACAATACCTAATGCTTCATTATGTAATATCTGTTTTTCACGTCTTCTTTCTGTTTCTCCAATGGCTTTTTCCATTGAGCCCGTGATCCGATCTGCGTATAAAATCGCTTTACCTTCTAAATTACGAGCGGCACGTCCTATCGTTTGAATTAATGATCGTTCGGATCGTAAGAAGCCTTCTTTATCTGCATCTAAAATCGCGACTAAAGACACTTCTGGCATATCTAAACCTTCACGCAATAAGTTAATGCCGACTAACACATCAAACTTACCTAAGCGCAAATCACGGATGATCTCAACACGCTCAACCGTATCAATATCAGAATGTAAATAACGAACTTTCACTCCATGCTCTGCAAGATATTCAGTCAGATCTTCAGACATACGCTTGGTAAGCGTCGTCACCAACACTCTCTCACCCACCTTCGTACGAATTCTGATCTCAGATAATAAATCATCCACTTGAGTTCCAACGGGGCGAACTTCAATAATAGGATCAAGTAAACCAGTAGGCCTTACTAATTGCTCAGCAATATCAGAGCCTGATTTTTCGATTTCATATTTTCCAGGCGTAGCAGAAACGTAAATCGTTTGTGGAGCACGGGCTTCAAATTCATCAAAGCGCATAGGACGGTTATCTAATGCTGAAGGTAACCGAAAACCGTATTCAACCAAATTCTCTTTACGTGAACGATCACCTTTGTACATTGCCCCTATTTGAGACACGGTAATGTGGGATTCATCAATAATCAGTAAGCCATCTTTAGGTAAATAATCAAATAAAGTGGGCGGCGCTTCACCTTGAGGACGACCACTCAAATAACGAGAATAGTTTTCAATACCAGAACAAAAACCAAGCTCATTCATCATTTCAATATCGAATTGAGTTCGTTGTGAGATTCTTTGTTCTTCAACTAGCTTATTATTAGCTAATAATTCTTTTTTTCGCTCAGCTAAATCGACTTTTATCTGTTCAATAGCATCAAGTACTTTTTCTCTGGGTGTTACGTAGTGTGTTTTCGGATATATAGTACAACGAGGCATGTCTTTAGTAATAATTGAACCCGTTAATGGGTCAAACTTACTAATACGTTCAACTTCGTCATCAAAAAGCTCAATTCGAATCGCTTCATGCTCTGATTCTGCAGGAAAAACATCCAAAACCTCACCACGAACACGGAATGTACCTCGCTCAAAAGCCATGTCATTACGTTTATATTGTAATTCAGCTAATCGACGTAAAATATCACGTTGGTTAATGATATCCCCTCGACTCAAATGCAGCATCATACTTAAATACGCTTGAGGATCGCCAAGACCATAAATCGCAGAAACAGAAGCGATAATAATCGCATCTTTACGTTCTAATAATGCTTTTGTCGCAGAGAGGCGCATTTGTTCAATATGCTCATTAACCGATGAGTCTTTTTCTATAAAGGTATCCGTGGTTGGGACATAAGCCTCTGGTTGATAATAATCAAAATAAGAAACAAAATATTCCACGGCGTTATTAGGGAAAAAAGCTTTCATTTCACCATAAAGTTGAGCAGCTAATGTCTTATTATGTGCCATTATCACGGTAGGACGACCTGATTTAGCAATCACATTCGCCAGTGTGAATGTTTTACCTGATCCAGTAACCCCTAATAACGTTTGATGAGCAAGACCATTTTCTAGCCCTTCATTTAGCGTTTTAATTGCCTGAGGTTGATCCCCTGCTGGCTGATAGTCTGAAACTAATTCATACGCACTAGTCATTTATATTGCTCCACATTTTTACGGCTCTTTTATAGAAAGACACACTATCAAATCTTACTCTTTTTTTATAGAAACGCTTTATTAAGATAAAAGTTTTCCCCAGACAAGAACAAATTATAACCAATGTTGTTTTTTTTCTTTATTAATTTATTACTTATTGATTAGTTCATCATCAAAACCACACTAAGTCATTGATTTATTAAAATCATAAACCCATATTTTTATTTTAATACCGATTGCATGCACTGATACAGCTAGCCAAATACGACTTAACACCGTTTCATTAACATACTTATCCACAGTTTTAGTGGATAACTACCCACAAGCCTTGTTTTCTATAGGCTGCAGCTAATGTCAATAATTTTTTGAACAAAAATAGTTAATTGTTGGCTAAATAATCGATCGATTATTTTTTGTCCTTTAGCGGTTGACAGTCTTTTTTTGAATCGTTATTATCACGTCCGAAAAAACTTTTCCCTTTTAGTTCAGTTGGTAGAACGCCGGACTGTTAATCCGTATGTCGCTGGTTCAAGTCCAGCAAAGGGAGCCAAATTTTAAAGCCTTGTCTAGCGACGAGGTTTTTTTTGCCTAAAATTTAAAAACCTATTCTTTCTAAGGTTGTTATCACTGCCGTAAAGTCCGATAATAACCAGACCATCTATTATTATAAAAATCATCTGCATGACTGAGTATCTCTTACTTCTTATTGGGACTGTTTTAGTTAACAACTTTGTATTGGTAAAGTTTTTAGGACTTTGTCCATTTATGGGTGTGTCTAAGAAACTAGAAAGTGCCATTGGAATGGGCCTTGCAACGACCTTCGTTCTGACTTTAGCGTCAGTATGTTCTTATCTTATTGAAACCTATATTTTAGCGCCTCTAGGAATCGAATACTTACGCACGATGAGTTTCATTCTAGTGATCGCCGTTGTTGTTCAATTTACAGAAATGGTTGTTCACAAAACCAGTCCGACGCTTTACCGTGTACTTGGTATATTTTTGCCACTAATAACAACAAACTGTGCTGTACTTGGTGTCGCCCTATTAAATGTCACCGAAAATCATAACTTTATTGAATCTATCATTTATGGTTTTGGTGCTGCCGTAGGTTTCTCTCTTGTTTTAATCCTTTTCTCTGCCATGCGTGAACGCATCGCCGCTGCAGATGTTCCTCTGCCATTTAAAGGCGCATCGATTGCTATGATTACTGCAGGATTAATGTCTTTAGCCTTTATGGGCTTTACTGGTCTAGTGAAATTATAAACATGAGTTCTATTTTAATTGCCGTTATTGCAATCTCTGCCCTAGCCCTCGTTTTCGGGTTAATTCTCGGTTTTGCATCAATAAAATTCAAAGTTGAATCCGATCCAATCGTCGATCAAATTGACTCTATATTACCACAAACTCAATGTGGTCAATGTGGTTATCCAGGCTGTAAGCCTTATGCAGAAGCCATTGCAAACGGTGACACCATTAATAAATGTCCTCCAGGTGGTCAAGCTACGATTGAAAAGTTAGCCGATCTAATGGGCGTTGATATCCCAAGTTCTGCTCATGACGAAGAAAAAAGTATTAAAAAAATCGCCTTTATTCATGAGGACATGTGTATTGGATGTACTAAATGCATTCAAGCCTGTCCTGTGGACGCGATTGTTGGCGGCACAAAAGCACTACATACTGTTATTGAAGCAGAATGTACTGGCTGTGATTTATGTGTTGCGCCATGCCCAACAGATTGCATTGAAATGATCCCTGTAAATACAACGCCTGATAATTGGAAATGGGATTTAAATACAATCCCTGTTGTGAATCTTCCTGCAGATAAACCAACTAAAGCATCGGAGCTGTAACCCATGTTGTCCATTATCGAAAAAATCAAACAAGGTCAATTATGGGATTTTCATGGAGGTATTCACCCTGCTGAAAATAAACACATTTCGACACGAAATACCGTCCAACAAGCGGGGGTTCCAGATCAACTAATCCTTCCACTAAAACAACATATTGGTGCTAAAGGCGATATTCTTGTTACCGTAGGTCAACACGTATTAAAAGGGCAACCCCTCACTCAAAGTAATATTGCTATGTGTGTGCCTATTCATGCGCCCACTTCAGGAAAGATCGTAGCAATAGAGCCAAGAACCGTTGCCCACCCTTCAGGCCTAACAGACTTGTGCATTGTTATTGAGTCTGATGGTAATGATCAGTGGATTGAAAATAGAAAACCGATTACTGATTTTGCAACCCGAGATCCAATAAAACTTATTGAGCGTATTCGTCAATCTGGTATATCAGGCATGGGCGGAGCGGGTTTTCCTACGAGTAGAAAATTACAAAGCGGTATTGGGAAAGCAGACATGCTGATCATCAATGCAGCTGAATGTGAACCCTATATCACCGCGGATGATCGTTTAATGCAAGATTATGCGGCCGAGGTGATTGTTGGTATAAAAATCCTACAGCACATTTTAACGCCTAAAATAGCAATTATCGGCATTGAGGATAACAAACCGGAAGCGATTAAAGCATTAAATGCGATCGTAACAGAACACGATAATATCTTAATTCGAGTGATTCCAACCAAATACCCATCAGGTGGTTCTCGCCAGCTAGTGAAAATCTTGACAGGTAAAGAAGTACCTGCGAGTGGGCGCTCTACCGACATTGGGGTTATTGTTCAAAATGTAGGTACAATATTTGCCGTTAAGCGCGCGATATGTGATGCAGAACCATTAATTGAGCGAGTGGTTACATTAACAGGGAACAGTTTAGATATACCGGGGAATTTCTGGGTTCGCTTAGGTACCAGTGTCGACTATTTAATGACGCTTACTGGCTATAAAGCCGATAAAAAACACCCGCGTATTATCATGGGTGGATCGCTAATGGGATTCACATTACCCCACCAACAAATACCAATAACTAAAATTACCAACTGCATTATTACGCCAGACAGAAAAGAGCTCCCTCTTTACAACCATGAAATGGCCTGTATTCGTTGCAGTAGTTGCGCAGATGCTTGTCCCGCAGCCTTACTACCACAACAATTATACTGGTACTCAAAATCAGAAGATTATGAAAAATGTGAAGAATACCATTTATCTGATTGTATAGAATGTGGGGCATGCGCTTATGTCTGCCCAAGTGAGATCCCACTTGTTCAATATTACCGCCAAGCTAAATCTGAAATTTATGCACGTAAGCAAGATTCACTTGCGGCAGATCGTGCCAAAGTACGTTTTGAAGAAAAAAATGCACGAATGGAACGAGATAAACTAGAACGAGAGAACAAATTTAAACTCGCTGCAGAAAACCGTCGTAAAGAAATGAGCACAGAAAAAGCAGCAGGATCAGGTAATGATGCCATTGCTGCGGCTATAGCAAGAGTTAAAGCTCAAAAAGCAGCACAAGAATCTGGAATCGCGAGCCCTAAACCAGCGGTTGCGGCGGCGATTGCTCGTGCAAAAGCAAAACAAGCTGAAGCGACCAAAGACCATTCTGGAGATCCCGATAATTCTGAAATGACTAAATTACGTGAAGAGCGTAAGCAACAAGCACGTGACAGAAAAGCAAAACAAGAATTAGAAAATACAACTTCAACCAATGAAGAAAATTCGCCGAATAAAACCGAGAAAAAAGACGCTGTAGCTGCCGCCATTGCACGAGCGAAAGCACGTAAAGCAGCACAAGCTGAAAAAGGCGCTCCTTCATCAAACGCTGAGACTGAAACAAAACCAGAATCAACGAGTGATAATGAGACACCGACAGAAGATCCAAAGAAAGCAGCCGTAGCTGCCGCTATTGCACGAGCGAAAGCCCGTAAAGCAGCACAAGCTGAAAAAGACGCTTCTTCATCAAACGCTGAGACTGAAACAAAACCAGAATCAACGAGTGATAATGAGACACCGACAGAAGATCCAAAGAAAGCAGCCGTAGCTGCCGCTATTGCACGAGCAAAAGCACGTAAAGCAGCACAAGCTGAAAAAGACGCTTCTTCATCAAACGCTGAGACTGAAACAAAACCAGAATCAACGAGTGATAATGAGACACCGACAGAAGATCCAAAGAAAGCAGCCGTAGCTGCCGC
>NZ_CAWPRC010000149.1:32012-50476 GCF_963890165.1 Aliivibrio sp. SR45-2
TATTGCACGAGCAAAAGCCCGTAAAGCAGCACAAGCTGAAAAAGGCGCTCCTTCATCAAACGCTGAAACTGAAACAAAACCAGAATCAACAGATGAAGAACTGGCTCTAATAGACGATCCCAAAAAAGCAGCTGTTGCAGCCGCTATTTCTCGTGCTAAAGCTCGCAAAGCAGCACAACAAATTGAAAAAAATAAGGAAGAGTAACAGTGGCCTTTTTTATCACTAGCTCACCACACGCTCACAGTAAAAAGAGCACTCAAACCATGATGAAAATGGTCGCACTCGCGACTATTCCTGGTTTACTAGCTCAAACCTACTTCTTTGGCTGGGGGACATTACTTCAAGTTCTTCTCGCTATTATTACCGCTATTTTGGCAGAAGCGTTCGTTTTAAAATGCAGAAGAAGACCTTTAGCGCCATACTTAAAAGATAATAGTGCTTTATTAACCGGCTTATTATTAGCTCTGGCCATTCCACCTCTTTCCCCATGGTGGCTCACTGTTATTGGTGTGTTTTTTGCCATTGTGATAGCGAAACATCTGTATGGTGGATTAGGTCAGAATCTATTTAATCCAGCAATGGCTGCTTATGTTGTTCTTTTGATTTCATTTCCAGTTCAAATGACCACTTGGTTGCCAGCAAAAGAATTGTTAGTTGAGCACATTAGTTTCATGGATTCTGTTTGGTTAATCTTTCATGGCTTAAGTCAAGATGGGTTCTCTGTACATCAACTAACGATGAACGTTGATGGAATGACAATGGCTACGCCATTAGATACAGTAAAAACAGGATTAAAAGCAGGCTTAACCACCAATGAAATTCTATCTGCACCTATATTTAATGGCTTTGCAGGATTAGGGTGGCTATGGGTTAACGTTGGTTTCTTATTGGGAGGACTATTTCTTCTGCAACAACGTCTTATTCATTGGCACATACCTGTCAGTTTCTTAGCCAGTTTATTTATCGTAAGTTCTTTGTTCGCAGTATTCTCACCAGATACAACGACATCACCAATCTTCAATCTATTCTCTGGTGCGACAATGTTAGGTGCTTTCTTTATTGCAACGGATCCCGTTTCTGCTGCGACCACAAACAAAGGCCGTTTATATTATGGCGCTTTAATTGGACTATTGGTTTATATGATCCGCTCTTGGGGAGGCTTCCCGGATGGCGTTGCTTTTGCCGTTCTATTGGCAAACATGTGTGTCCCCCTTATTGATTATTACACTAAACCAAGAACTTACGGCCATAAGAAAGGATAAAACATGCTTACTATAATGAAAAAAAGCAGCCTTGTTTTGGCTCTGTTTGCGATTGCAGCTACCTCTTTAGTAACGATTACTTATGCGTTAACTAAAGATCAAATTGCTTATCAACAACAGCAGCAATTGCTATCTGTTCTTAATCAAGTTGTACCAAAAGAACAGCACGATAACGAATTATTTAAAGCCTGTACTCTTGTGAATAATATTGATGCTTTAGGGACAGATACCCCAATGCCTATTTATTTAGCAAGCATGAATGGCAAGCATACTGGAGCGGCGATTGAAGCCATTGCTCCTGATGGCTACAGCGGTGCAATAAAGATCATTGTTGGTGTTGATTCAGACTCGATGGTAACAGGGGTTCGCGTATTATCTCATCAAGAAACACCTGGATTAGGCGATAAAATAGATACTAGAATCACTCGATGGGTTGATGGTTTTCTAGGTAAGACCGTAGATTCTGCTGACGACAGCAGTTGGGCTGTTCAAAAAGATGGTGGGCAATTCGACCAATTCACAGGGGCAACCATTACACCGCGAGCCGTAGTGAAAGCCGTGAAAAGAGCGGTTTGGTTCTATAAAACACATCAAGACGAGCTACAAACTCTCCCACTTAATTGCGAGGTGAAATAATGGCAACTCATAAAGAATTAATCAAAAATGGGTTATGGGATAACAACCCCGCCTTAGTCCAATTACTTGGTCTATGCCCATTATTAGCCGTCTCTGCAACAGTAACCAATGCATTAGGGTTAGGAATTGCAACAACGTTAGTTCTGATTGGATCAAACTTAATCGTTTCTTTAGTCCGACAATGGATCCCACAAGAAGTCCGTATTCCTGTGTTTGTTATGATCATTGCCTCTTTAGTTACCTGTGTTCAATTATTAATGAATGCTTATGCTTATGGCTTATATCTCTCATTAGGTATTTTCATTCCATTAATCGTTACCAACTGTATTATCATTGGTCGAGCCGAAGCCTTTGCTTCTAAAAATGATCCATTACCTGCCGCTCTCGATGGGTTATGGATGGGGCTAGGCATGACGTCCGTACTTGTTTTATTAGGTGCAATGCGTGAGATTCTTGGTAATGGCACTTTATTTGACGGTGCCGATTTACTTCTTGGCGATTGGGCTACCACCTTGCGAATTGAGCTATTTCATGTTGATAGCCATTTCTTACTTGCAATGCTTCCCCCTGGTGCTTTTCTTGGTGTTGGATTTTTAATTGCTATCAAGAATATCATTGATAAGAAACTGGCCGATCGTCAACCAAAACAAGAAAAAACGGAAATTGAACGCGCTCGCGTCTCTTAAAGGGAATAGATACTACGATGAACAATGTCAAACGACTCGAAATTTTAACGCGTTTACGTGCAGAGAACCCAAAGCCAGAGACTGAACTCGAATGGTCCAGCCCATTTGAGTTACTCATTGCCGTATTATTATCAGCTCAAGCGACAGATGTTAGCGTTAACAAGGCCACGCGTAAACTCTACCCAATAGCAAACACCCCTCAAGCTATTTTAGATTTAGGGGTTGATGGACTTAAAACCTACATAAAAACCATTGGATTATTTAATACCAAAGCAGAAAACGTCATTAAAACATGTCGTATGCTGATTGAATTACATGACAGTGTCATTCCTGAAGATCAAGATGCATTAGAGGCCCTCCCTGGAGTTGGCCACAAAACAGCAAATGTCGTTCTTAATACCGCTTTTGGTTGGCCAACCATTGCCGTTGATACTCATATTTATCGTGTATCGAATCGAACAAAATTGGCAATGGGTAAAACAGTTAACGACGTTGAAAAAAAATTACTCAAAGTCGTACCAAAAGAATTTAAGTTGGATGTTCATCACTGGTTAATTCTACATGGACGCTATACCTGTATCGCTCGAAAACCTCGTTGCGGCAGTTGCCTTATTGAAGATTTATGTGAGTTTTCTGAAAAAACAGAAAGCTAGAAAAACAGCAAATAAAAATAATACTAGGAGCAATAAATGGCTAATGGACGTATTTTACACACGATGATCCGTGTCGGTAATTTAGAAGACTCAATTGCATTTTATACTAAAGTAATGGGCATGGATCTTCTTCGTAAAAACACAAACGAAGAATACAAATATACTCTCGCATTTCTTGGCTACGGGGACGAATCTCAAGGTGCAGTAATTGAGTTAACCTACAATTGGGGAACTGAAGAGTATGACATGGGAACTGCTTTTGGTCATATCGCGATTGGTGTCGATGATGTCTATGAGACATGTGATGTCATAAAAGCCGCAGGTGGTAATGTTACTCGCGAAGCAGGTCCAGTAAAAGGCGGTTCTACTCACATCGCGTTTGTTAAAGATCCTGATGGCTACATGATTGAATTAATCCAAAACAAAAGTGCATCAGCAGGTCTAGAAGGCTAATCACTTTCTAATTTATAAAACCTGCGATCTAGGCAGGTTTTTTTATACCCAACGCTTTTAATGATAATGATTCTCAATTAGAGTGAGGACTATTAAAATGGAATCGTTGAGGATACGCTATGATTGAACTTTGGGAAAAACACACCATACTCGCTGAACAATCTTTTAAAAATGAAGACTTTTGGCGAACAATTTTACATTATCAGCAGGCTTATGCTATTTCTGAAGAATTGAGTAAAAGAAGCGAGGGCAGCCTTGCTGATAAAACAACTATCTCTATTATTTCATGCCATAACTTAGCGCAGTTTTGGCGAAGTCAAAATGATAACCAATTCGAATTGAAATATTTACAGATTGCCTCAGAAAAAGCACTAGCTCTTGTCCCTCAGTGCCCTCGCAGTGATTGTGAATCTTTTATCTCGAATTTAGGCTGCTGTAAAAATGCGCTTTTAGACTTTATGAAACGCCATCCCAACCCTGCTATTGCTCGACATATTCAACATATTGACCACACAGTTCAATGTGAACTTATTGCAAGCTTTAAACTGCAATAAAAAAGGCGCCTAAATTAGACGCCTTACATTATTTATATTTAGAGAATCGTTCGACCTAATGAGATAACTACTCTTCGGTTTTTATTCTTACCGATTGGTGTTGAGTTATCGGCAATTGGACGGCGTTCACCATAAGAATGCACTCGGATCCTGTCTGCAGGTAGTCCTATTGATTCAAAATAATTCTGAAGTTTCACAGCGCGTCTTTCTGATACTTGTTGATTCACATTTTTTGCGCCACTTGAATCGGTATAAGTAGCAACCAGCACCAAATCAACATCCTTTGTGTATTTAATAAAATCGGCAATTTGTGCTAAACGCTTTTTCGACGCTTTATTTAATTCATCACTGTTTTTATCAAAATGAAGGATCGTAAACGAAATATCTTCAAAGCTGTAAGGTAATAAATTTGCAATACACATGCTAAATACATTGTATTGCTCTTGGAATAAGACAGGAGACAACCCCACCTCAACAATTTGCTTCGGACTTTGCCAATCGGCATAAGTGAATGTAGGAAAACGCCCATTATCCAATTCAGCAAGCATTGACCATGCCGTCGAACCGCCAACATAACCATCAAACTGTTTAAAGAATTTTAAGTTTGTCATGGTATCGGCGCTGTCGCCTGGCATCCAACGAGCAGGCATTGACACTAAACTAACAGAACGAGTTTCTCCCATTGGGCGATTCATCTTTAGTTCAAAATCCAAATTCATCTTTTTATTTGCATAGGCAGAGAACTCTGCATTGCCATAATTCGGAATATTATGAGATAAACGGCACTCTAATGGTGAGTTTTCCAGCATTGCCCATTTAGATTGCTCTGGTTTCGCAACGTAATTTTTATTTGCCAATACAGGAGTTGCAATCAATGTACTCATTAGTAGCGCTGAAGTAAGGAGTGTTTTTTTCATAATACCTAAATCTATGGGTCATGCCGTTGACGATAGTTATTACAAAGCAAAAACTGGACCAATAATAAGTGCTATAAACCAGCAACGAATGAAATAAAGACTTCATCGTCAAAAATATATCCATATCACACCTTATTTGCAGTTTTTATGCTACGGATAATCTGCAATAATAGCGGCAACATTTTCTTACGTACCGAATAATGAGCGAAGTAGAATTACATAATCAACTGAAACAGCGTTTTCGAGGCTATTTTCCAGTCGTTATTGACGTTGAAACAGCAGGTTTTAACTCAAAAACAGATGCACTTCTTGAGATCTGTGCGGTGACATTAGCAATGGATGATGAGGGTTACTTAAAACCCGCGACGACAATCCATTTTCATGTAACTCCGTTTGAAGGCGCAAACCTTGAACAAGAAGCATTGGATTTCATCGGTATTCGTGACCCATTCAGCCCTTTACGTGGTGCAGTAACAGAAGATGTGGCTTTAAAAGAAATTTTTAAACTCATTCGTAAAGAGCAAAAACAGCATGATTGCCGACGCGCTATCATGGTGGCTCATAATGCCAATTTTGATCACAGCTTTGTAATGGAAGCCGCTGAACGAACGAAATTAAAACGCATTCCTTTTCATCCATTCTGTACTTTTGATACTGCCGCAATCAGTGGCTTAGCTCTTGGTCAAACCGTATTAGCGAAAGCGTGTAAAACGGCTGGAATGGATTTTGACGGAAAAGAAGCACACTCAGCCCTTTATGATACGGAAAAAACAGCGGAACTGTTCTGCCATATCGTAAATAAATGGAAAGATCTTGGTGGTTGGCCTCTAGCGCCAGAACCAGAAAATGATACTAATAATAAATAACTGGCTACTTTACTAACAACACAATATTTACAGGGAAACTAAACAAAATGAATCCAATCATTCTTTCTGTTTCAGTAATGCTTATCCTCGCTTTGCTTAGAGTTAACGTTGTCGTTGCCTTAACGTTCAGTGCACTAATCGGTGGATTAGTAGGTGGTTTATCATTATCTGATACAATTGCTGCGTTCGAAGGTGGTTTAGGCGGAGGCGCTACCATTGCATTAAGTTATGCAATGCTAGGCGCTTTTGCTGTTGCCATTTCAAAATCAGGTGTGACTGATTTACTCGCCCACAGTGTAATAAAACGCATTAATGGCCAAGAAAACTTGCACGCTGCCACAGGCCTAAAATACCTTTTACTTTGCTTAATTTTATTGATCACTATTTCATCTCAAAACGTGGTACCTGTACACATCGCGTTTATTCCAATTTTGATCCCGCCTCTAATTCAAGTATTTAATAAACTAAAACTTGATCGTCGACTAATTGCTTGTGTATTAACCTTTGGCCTTGTTACTCCATACATGATTCTTCCTGTTGGCTTTGGCGGCATTTTTCTAAACAATATTCTTTTAAAAAACCTGCATGATAACAACCTAGATGTTGTTGCAAGCCAAGTTCCTCTTGCTATGGCTTTACCTGCTTTAGGCATGGTAACGGGTCTTCTTATTGCTGTTTTTATCTCTTATCGTAAACCTCGTACGTATGCCGATATTGATAATGAAGAAATGCAAGCGCAAAACAAAACACCGGTCTTTAACAAACGTCATATCCAAATATCAATTGTCGCTATTATAGCGGCTCTTTCTGTTCAATTAGCGACAGGATCAATGATTGTTGGTGCTTTAGCTGGTTTCATGGTGTTTACTTTTGGTGGTGTTATCGCTTGGAAAGAAACACAAGATGTATTTACTCGTGGTGTTCATATGATGGCTATGATTGGTTTTATTATGATTTCTGCTGCCGGTTTTGCAGCCGTAATGAAGGCAACTGGCGGAGTAGAAACACTGGTACAAGCCTTATCTACGAGTATTGGGGATAACAAACCGCTAGCCGCTCTACTGATGCTGATTGTTGGTTTATTAGTGACAATGGGCATCGGCTCATCGTTCTCTACTATCCCAATTATTGCTACTATTTACGTACCTCTTGCCGTCGCCTTTGGGTTCTCCCCAATGGCCACTATTGCCTTAGTGGGTACTGCGGCAGCACTGGGTGATGCTGGTTCTCCGGCATCAGACTCTACGTTGGGCCCAACATCTGGTCTTAATGCTGATGGTCAACATGAACACGTATGGGAAACCGTCGTTCCCACGTTCTTACACTACAACTTGCCATTAATCGCTTTTGGTTGGTTAGCAGCAATGACCTTATAATAAACAATACACTTGATGAATAATTAATGTGTAATACTAAAAACGGCAGTAATATCTGCCGTTTTTTTGTATTAAGATCATAAAATTATTTCTTCCTTCCCTTTCTTTACCCTATATTTCCCATAACTATTGCTATACTCTGCCACTCTTTAAAATCACCTATCATTCTCATGAAATTAATTAAGCTCTCTTCTTTTCTCATTATCGATGACAGTAGCGTTATTCAAAACGCCATTCGAGCCTTATTAAGTCGTATAGGTGTTCCAACTAATAACATCGCTTGTTGCCCCACCGCTGGTGCCGCCGTTGGTAATTGTAAACGTCAAAAGTATGATGTTCTCTTTGTTGATCATAATTTAGGCCATGGCAGCACTGGTTTACAGATGCTAGAACAACTGCGTCTATTAAAACTGATCAATGACAACACGCTAGTCTATATAGTCACAGGTAATGAAGACCCTCAAATAGAGTTAGCCTATACGGACTATTCTCCGTCTAAATATATACAAAAGCCCATACGCCCAGAAGAAATCATCAACGTCATTAATAGTGATTTAATTAAACGTCAATTTGCAATGGCGATGATTGGAGCTTATACAAAGCAAGGATTAGCCGGTGTAAAACCACTGATTTTTAAGTCACCAAACAAAATCATTCTACAAACAGCCATGCTAAAACTTGCAAATCGATTAATTAAAGTTAACCGTTTATCGGAAGCATTGAGTGTAAACAAGGCCTTAATATCCATTGTAAAAGAGTCTGTTGAAGCCGATATTCAACGCGCTGAAATATGTATTGCACAGGTCGATTATAATTCTGCAAACCAGTTACTCGATACTCTATTACAACAAAATGAAAGCCATTTAAAATTGCTGGATTTAAAAGCAGAGATCGCCTTTAACACCGATAATATTGCTCTCGCCACCCGTTATTGGAAAAAAGCATTTGAACTAGCTCCTTATTCTTATATGCGATTTAGCTACTTAATTTGGTCTCTTCTTGCAAAGGGAGATCGCTATGATGCCTTTGATTTACTGACAAAATATGCGTATCTCTTGCCCCACTCCGCTTTTGATTCCGCCGGCAGAAGAGCCTTAACCGCTTGGGCTGATATGCATGTCGCACCCGAGGACATTCTGCAAGAATGGTCACCAGAGAGCTCATGGCAACGTGTTAGTGCAAAACTAAAAGGCCGATTAAGAGGAATACCAAGTATTGCAGCCCAGCGCGCATTATCTGCATTATGGCAGCTTAAAATGAATCGTTACGGTGAAGCAAATCGTCTTATATCTGACATTCAGTTGTCTGATATTACTGATTATGAAACCGCTTATATCGTTTATCTCGTGTATTGTGAGATGAAATTAGATGATGAGAAAAAAATAATTGAAGACAAATGGTTGGCGAAACTAAGACAGGGGAAAAGCATTCTTGCAAAACTACAAACGTTAGTGTTCGAGAAAGCATAACAAACAACAGTAATGAAAAAAGCCACTTATCTCTACAATAAGTGGCTTTTTTATACGATAAATATAAATAAGGTTAATTATCTATATTCACTTAAAGATGATTTACTCAGCTTCAGGTGCGTTACGTTGTGCAGCTTCTTGAACCAACGGCTTTAGTTCGCCTTTTTGGAACATTTCAAGAATAATGTCACAACCGCCAATTAATTCGCCTTCAACCCAAAGTTGTGGGAATGTTGGCCATTGTGCATAAGCTGGAAGCTCTGCACGAATATCTGGATTTAGTAGGATATCTACGTAAGCAAATTTCTCACCACAGTTCATTAAAGCTTGAGATGCTTGAGATGAAAAACCACAGCTTGGTAGCTTAGGTGAGCCTTTCATGTATAGAATAATGTGATTTTCAGCGATTTGTTGTTTAATTTTATCGATAGTTTCCATTGTATCCTCTAATGGGTCGACACTAAGTTGTATCCATTCTACTTCTTATATCATCAGAAAAAAATACCTAATATTTGTGGTGGTATTATTTATTGAAAAATCGCCACTTTTTCTTTTAATAAAATCAAAACTTGCTAGAATCAAATCGAAGTCAGATAAAGCTCTACGTTTAATAGAGCACATATTTTTGGAATTTAGTGAGGCGTAGACCTCTTATTAAATGGAGACATGAGCAATGTCATTTGAATTACCAGCTCTACCGTTCGCAAAAGACGCATTAGAACCACATATCTCAGCTGAGACTTTAGATTACCACCACGGCAAACACCACAACACTTATGTGGTTAAGCTTAATGGTCTTATCCCAGGGACTGAATTTGAAGGCAAGACTCTAGAAGAGATCATCAAAACTTCTACTGGCGGTGTTTTTAACAACGCAGCTCAAATTTGGAACCACACATTCTACTGGAACTGCCTAGCTCCAAACGCTGGCGGCCAACCAACAGGCGCTGTAGCTGCTGCAATCGATGCTGCATTTGGTTCTTTCGAAGAATTCAAAGCAAAATTCACAGATTCAGCAATCAACAACTTTGGTTCTTCTTGGACTTGGCTTGTTAAAAATGCTGACGGCTCTCTAGCTATCGTTAATACATCTAACGCGGCAACACCGCTAACAGATGAAGGCGTAACGCCACTACTAACTGTTGATCTATGGGAACATGCTTACTACATCGATTTCCGTAACGTTCGTCCTGATTACATGGGTGCGTTCTGGTCTCTAGTTAACTGGTCTTTCGTAGAAGAAAACCTAGCTAAGTAAATCTCTCATTTGAATAACCATTTCTATAATGGCTAATATCAAATCAAAAAGGTCAGTATTTATACTGACCTTTTTTTATTACTCCAATTTGCGGTAACACTTTGCCCTTTCAATAAAATAATTTTAAAAAACGGCAATTTATTTCCTAAAAACACTAAAGATTTTCAATTCTTTTCCGATAAGTATTTATCATCAAGAGGAATTGATTCATGAAAGTACATACTTTAGATAAAGCAGAACTAATCAGTGAAATCCAATACGGCTCAAACCTAAACCATGCAATGGAAGCGGGTCGTCGTGCAGATTTTGCCTTAATGATGTCTTTATTATCTAATGACTTACGTGAAAACACACCCGTTGAAAAAATTGATGAAAAAAAACTAACCGAAGAACTACTACGTCAGCGTTTTCAATTGGCTGATGCCCAAATACTTCGCAGCAACGAAGAAAGCTACTCTCGTTCAGCCTTTCAAGCTCATCAGTTTCATAATGGTGGATTAGCAAGTGCTAAGCTGCAACATGGCCTAGCGCCCGATGCAATGGCTTACATGCCCCAAGATACCTGTAACTTACCAGAAGACGTATACCACAACCTATCAGGTCACCAACGACGTCAGTTAGAAAGTGGAAATGAAATATTTAACGCGATCCCTCAAGATCTATACAACGAATTAGTCACAGCAAAGCGTCATTCAGAGATGAATGTATACGTATAGCTTAGCGATTTAAGTAATTAAACATCAACCTTAACTACTTATTTGTTCGCTCACTTCCCTTTATTTTTCTTTCTTTTCTAAATTTATTCTCTTCCATCTTCACTCTAAAATTTTGTGATTCAGTGCATAATTCCTATGGTTACTTATAAAAAAATCACATTTTTGGCCGGACTTCACAGCAGATATTAAATTTCTATCCCATTATTAGAGCATTCATTTACATTCATTAAAGTAATGAATAATACTCTGGGGAAAGAATAAAATGAAAATTGAGCACTCAACTATTCTAATCACATCAGCTGGTAATACGATGGGGAGAGCTATTTCCTGTCACTTTGCCGCACTAGGTGCTCATCTTATTATTGCGGATTCAAACCTAAGTGATTTAGATAAAACTCATCAAATTTGCTCTGAACTTGGCACTGATGTCGTTAGCTACCAATTAAAAGATGAAAGCACAGACAGTATTAGACACCTATTCCATGCTATCGATGAAGAATTTGACTCAGGAATTGACGTTCTCATAAATAACTATATTGATGTCACTTTACCCAGCTTATTCGATACTCAAACTAATGACAGTCCACTATTATTAACCAAACTCGCTTCCACTTTATTTAATTATGGGCAATTTGCAGCTCAGAATATGCGAAAACATAAAAAAGAAGGCGTTATCATCAATCTTGGGCATCATCAGAATGTCAACCAACCTTGTAGTTTAGATAACTCAAAAGCGTTATTAACTGGGTTAACAAAAAGTTGGGCTAAAGAGCTTAACCCTTTCAATATCCGAGTCGGAGGAGTCACACCTCGCTTATTTAATAAAGTGTCAGCTCATACCGTTAACCTCATCAATCAAGAATTAATCAAAAATACAGAATATATCGTAGAAAATGATTACTTCAATGGTCGAATTCTCGAAGCAACCGCTTAATTATTCAACGTTTAAAATTACCCATGATTTTTCTTTAGGCATAAAAAAACCACCTCTAAATAGGTGGTTTTTTTATTAGTCAGGTACTTTCAAAATACGGGAGAAAATACCTTAACTTATTAGCATCGAATTATTTCTTTGCTTTTTTCGCTTTTACTGCTTCTTTAACTTCTGGTGCGTCCATTACGTCAGCGTAAGCCGTACCGTAGTAAGAAGCGATTAATACTTCTTTAAGTTCTTTGATCAATGGGTAACGTGGGTTAGCACCAGTACATTGGTCATCAAATGCATCTTCAGCTAATTTGTCTACTTTAGCCATGAACTCAGCTTCGTTAACGCCAGCGGCTTGAATTGACAGTGGGATATCCAATGCAATTTTCAGCTCTTCTAACCAGTTAAGTAACGCATTAACTTTCGTTTCAGTATTACCATCACGGTAACCTAAATGCTCTGCAATTTCAGCGTAACGAGCACGTGCTTTAGGACGGTCGTACTGAGAGAATGCCGCTTGTTTAGTTGGGTTGTTAGTCGCATTAAAACGAACCGTATTCGAGATTAATAACGCATTAGCAAGACCGTGTGGAATGTGGAATTCAGCGCCTAATTTATGCGCCATTGAGTGACACACACCTAGGAAAGACTGCGCAAAAGACATACCCGCGATAGTTGCTGCATTGTGAACTTTCTCACGTGCGATTGGATCTTTCTTACCGTTAGCGTAAGAGCTTGGTAAGTACTCTTTAAGCATCTTAAGTGATTGCAGAGCGTGACCATCTGAGTATTCGTTTGCAAGAACAGAAACATAAGCTTCTAATGCGTGCGTTACTGCATCGTAACCACCGAATGCACATAAAGACTTAGGCATATCCATTACAAGGTTAGCATCAACAACAGCCATATTTGGTGTTAGTTCGTAATCTGCTAATGGGTATTTTTGACCTGTTTTTTCATCGGTTACAACAGCGAATGGTGTAACTTCAGAACCAGTACCTGAAGTAGTTGTAATACATACTAGTTCAGCTTTTTGGCCCATTTTAGGGAACTTGTAAATACGTTTACGGATATCCATAAAGCGCATAGATAAGTCTTCGAAATCAGTTTCTGGATGTTCGTACATCACCCACATAATTTTCGCAGCATCCATTGGTGAACCACCACCAACCGCTAAGATAACATCAGGTTGGTAGCTTGCACATGCTTCTGCACCCGCTTTAACTACTGCTAATGTTGGATCCGCTTCTACTTCATGGAACACTTCAACTTCCATGCCTTTCTCTTTCAAGATTGAGCGTAGGTCATCGATGTAACCGTTGTTAAATAAGAAACGGTCAGTAACGATTAGTGCACGTTTTTTACCTTCAAGATCGCTCATTGCGATTGGCAAACAGCCGCGACGGAAGTAGATAGATTTTGGTAGTTTATGCCACAACATATTTTCTGCTCGCTTAGCTACAATTTTCTTGTTGATAAGGTGCTTAGGACCTACGTTTTCAGAGATAGCGTTACCACCCCAAGAACCACAACCTAGTGTTAATGAAGGAGCCAATTCGAAGTTGTAAAGGTCACCAATACCACCTTGAGATGCTGGCGTGTTTACAAGAATACGAGCTGTTTTCATTTTGTCACCGAAGTACGCAATACGCTCTTCGTTGTTATCTTGGTCTGTGTAAAGTACTGACGTATGACCAACACCGCCTATATCTAATACGATACCGGCTTGACGCACAGCATCTTCAAAGTCTTTCGCTTTGAATAAACCTAATGTAGGAGATAGTTTTTCATGAGCAAATTCATCATCCCATGAAGCTTCTAAGCCTTCACCGATAAGAATTTTAGTAGAAGTAGGAACTTTAACATTTGCTAGCTCAGCGATTTTGTATGCTGGTTGGCCAACGATGTTGGCGTTAAGTGCGCCATCAATAAGTAGTACTTTACGTACTTTATTTGCGTCTTCTTTGCTTAAAACAACAGCGCCGTATTTAGCGAAACGAGCTTTAACTTCGTCGTAGATTGACTCAACAACAATTGCAGCTTGCTCAGAAGCACAAATAACACCGTTATCGAATGTTTTAGACATTAAGATAGAAGAAACAGCACGTTTGATATCAGCAGTTTCATCGATAACTACAGGCGTATTACCCGCACCAACACCGATTGCTGGTTTACCTGATGAATAAGCCGCTTTCACCATGCCTGGACCACCAGTAGCAAGGATCATGTTGATGTTATCATGTTTCATTAGTGCGTTTGATAGCTCAACAGATGGTTGGTCAATCCAACCAATGATGTCTTTTGGTGCGCCAGCTTTAATTGCAGCTTCTAATACGACTTTAGCTGCGTAGTTAGTTGCATTTTTAGCACGTGGGTGCGGCGAGAAGATACAGCCGTTACGTGTTTTAAGACAGATTAGTGCTTTAAAGATTGCTGTAGAAGTAGGGTTTGTCGTTGGAACGATTGCACAAACAATACCTAGAGGTTCAGCAATAGTAATCGTGCCGCCTTCATCGTTACGGTCGATGATGCCACACGTTAGCTCGTCTTTGTATTTATTGTAAATGAACTCAGAAGCAAAATGGTTTTTGATTACTTTGTCTTCCATGATACCCATGCCAGACTCTTCTGCTGCCATTTTTGCAAGCTCGATACGAGCCGTTGAAGCAGCTAGAGACGCAGCACGAAATATTGTATCAACTTGCTCTTGTGAAAAGCTTGCAAATTCTTGTTGCGCCGCTTTAACACGTGCTACTAGAGCATCAAGTTCAGCTAAATTAGTTACAGGCATATTGTTTCTCCAAAAAATAAAACTATAAAATTCATTAAAAACTATTTAGTAAGGATCCTGCGTTACATCCTTTTTTGCATCTAAGCTTAATCGTTTAAATCGATTACCTTGCTTTACATTCTTAGTAAATTGCTTTCAAAACTGATTATATTCTTTCACAATTTTAAAAGTATTGATTCAGATCAGTTCTGAGAATTTATTTACCACTTTCGTTGTACCCCTAACGGGTATCACATAAAAAACACGTTCTATATCACATAATTAGACTCAACAATGATGATGATCAAAAAGAAACCTAATGACAAAACCATAATCAACAAAAAACCAAACTGTAATAAACTTTCACATTAGAGGCTTTAAATGACAAGATAAGGTGAAAAAAGCGTGCTACTAAAGAGTAGTATAAGTTAGGTTCTATTCACATCATTAATCCCTCAAATAACTTGTCCTAGATCACTTTATGCTTATATTTTTATGTATTAACCGTTATGGGGATCTTCCCTATTTCAAAGTTCTACTGGAGAGAGTGGCCTTTTTTGATTATTCTGGAGTTATGATAAGACTTGGCACTTAACGATGAATAATAAGAGTATTAAACATTACCTCTACATTACTATTTTTGGAACTCATACAAAGGGGGGTCGAGCTTTTGACATTGGATTGATATGTTTAATTCTAGCTTCTCAGGCAACCTTAATTTTAGACTCAATGGCATCAGTTAAAGCTGAGTATGGTGAACTATTATGGACATTGGAATATATCTTCACTGCATTTTTCACGCTTGAATATTTGTTACGTCTTTATTGCTCACCAAAACCGGCTTCTTACGCTAAAAGCTTTTATGGCATTATTGATGTATTGGCTATTTTACCTACTTACCTAGCTCTCTTTTTCCCAAGTGCGAGTTATATTGCCATTATTCGTCTTTTACGTGTAATGAGAATATTTAGAGTCTTAAAACTGGTTCGATACTTACAAGACTCAAACATACTTTTGCGTTCATTGTTAATGGCAAAAAGAAAAATTCTGATCTTCTTTAGCACCGTTGCTATTTTAGTCTCTGTTTTTGGTTCATTAATGTTTGTTATTGAAGGACCAAATAATGGGTTTACGAGTATTCCCCAAAGTATTTATTGGGCTATCGTGACCATTACAACAGTCGGCTATGGTGATTTAGTTCCACACACTGCTTTAGGTAAAGCGGTGGCTTCATTAACGATGTTATTAGGTTATTCAATATTAGCGGTACCAACAGGAATAATTACAGCAGAATTAAATCAAGAGATGAATGCACATCGAGATCTTGTGCGTTGTCCAAATTGTGTTAAAGGTGGGCATGAATCAGATGCGATGCACTGTAAGCATTGTGGAAGTAAACTACCTGAGCCTCAGGAAAGAATAGTAAGACCAAATCAAAATAGATAGAAAATAGAGTTAAGATTATTCAGTATAAAGGACAAGTGTACTCTGAGACACATTTGGAGTCGTATCGCTTCCTAAGAATTTTGGTGCCGCAATTATAGCAAGAAGTATAAAAACAGCAGCAAATGCCGCGCACTTAGTTAAGACTTGTCCTTTCGTATTTTTCATTAGATGATTCTATTCATAGATTTAGTTGTCGACAATATACTCAATTATAAGCCTAGCTAACGTTTTATAATTTTTTTATGGGATCAAGGTAACATTAGTTTTTCAAAAATGAGACTTTTAACAAAAAATAATAGAATCACTCTATTATTTTCCAGAAACGTTAACTCGAACAATGTCTTGTTGAGCTGAAGAAAATTGTTTCTTTAATTCTGCTTTTGATTTAAAAACGATTTCACCCCCTTCTGCTACCGTCATATGCTCTGCATCTTTATTGTGCTTCGATTGATATAACATCATTGCTTGCATACAGGTGCTTCTTTGCTCTTGGGACAATAACGTGCCGTTATGCCACTTCCCTGTCTCTACTGCATATTGTAAATTCTCAAACACTTCAGGAGTCATTGATTCTAATAGTTTATTAATATCCATTATTTACTCTACTCTGTTAAATATCTTAGAAAGATATCTTTTCATTAAGGTTAGTCAATCAAGTGCCGATAAATAGGTGTAATGGATCACGTTTCATCATTTATCACCAATAGGATCATCATGCTTTCAATCACTCATCGCTTTATTTTACTTGTTCTAGTAAGTCTTTCACTTACCGGATGCTTTGGGATAAAACCGACAACAGAACAATTATGCGAAGAACATGGCGCTTTACAATGTCAAGAACTCAATATGCGTGATGGACAATGCCGCCATCAAAGAGATGAATTAATTTTAAACCGTTTTGATGTACTAAAAACCAATTCGGATCTTGATAAATTAAAAACCTTACAGGCCACATTAAAATACCAAACCTGTTTAGGCTCTGCTGCACAAATTGAACCAATCACAGCAAAAGAAATTAAATCAAAACGTACCGAAGCTTTACTTCATACGTATGATGCCTCGGATGCACTTTCGGAAGAATTAAAAAGCTCTACAGACCCTAAAGTTCTCTTTTATCGCTGGACTGTGGGTGACAAAGAGGCATTACGATCTTTTTTACAATTAGAAAATACAAAAGAATTGGAAACGGCCGAGTTACAATATGCATTAGCCACCTTTTATACTCTTCGAAATGAGAATAAAACAGTTCAGTTACTTAACCATTCTTTAGAACTGCTTACAGAACAAGACTATAAAAATCAATTTCATTCGATCATCATTAACTCACTAGCAAGTGTGAACTATAAAGCAGGCAATAAAGAGCACGCTTATATCTGGACGATGGTAGGAAAAGCATTTGACTTACAAGTGGCCTCGGAACAGCAATTAAAGCTACTTTATCATTTTCCAGAAGAGACAAAACAAGAGTTATTGATTACATCAGAAATGATTAAAGACAGCATTAAAACGCAAAATTTTACCGTTTCAATGCTACCGACAATAAATAACGACTCACAGTAATCATTAGTGATGACAAAACAGAGAGGAATTATCGATATCTCCTCTCTGTTATTTCTCTATTTTTTATTTACCTTTAAAGCGTAGAGAAATAGAGTTAACACAAAAACGCTCTCCGGTCGTTTTAGGACCATCCTTAAATACATGCCCTAAATGACTATCACAGCGGGCACATCGAATCTCTACTCGCGCCATGCCATGGCTATTGTCTTCTATATATCGAATAACCTCCGCATTTAATGGTTCATCAAAGCTTGGCCATCCACAACCAGAATCGTATTTATTCTCTGATGAAAACAAACCCACATGACAACAGGTACACGCATAATTCCCTGTCGCCTTATTCTGTAAAAGCTTTCCTGAAAAAGGCGCTTCTGTGCCTTGCTGTCGACAAACCACAAATTCTTCGTCGGTTAACTCACTTTTCCAATCTTCGTTTGTAAAGTCAGAAAATGATTTTGATTGATTCATTTTAATAACCCCTCCTTTGTTACATATTTAAATTAAACCTTGCTAAGTCTTATCGTTGTAGCACATACTTTGCCAAAGTAATTTTACTGCTAACCCAAAAGTACACATTAATTGTTATGTCACTTATTTTCAATAAATGACACAAAGGTGATTAAATAACCAAGTTTTCTATAAATTACGTAAGAATTTTTCTTTATGTTAACAGAATATGGGTTATTTTTTGATTTTAAACAATATAAATGGCATTTTTGCTTGCAGGTTGGCTCAGGATTTTGTAATTTTACTACCAGTTAATTTAAACCTGAAAATCAAATTTAAGTTGTGGAGCAACATATAATGACTATCAAAGTAGGTATTAACGGTTTTGGCCGTATTGGACGTTTTGTTTTCCGTGCATCTGTAGAGCGCAACGACATCGAAGTTGTTGGTATTAACGATCTTATCGACG